>CAKZVG010000124.1 GCA_937921835.1 uncultured Bryobacteraceae bacterium
CCGAGCGCCTGCTCGAGCGCGGCTACCGCGTGCGCGTGCTCGACAGCCTGATCTACGGCGATGAAGCGCTGCGGGCGGTGCGCGATCATCACAACTTCCGCCTGCTGGTGGGCGACTGCCGCAACATCCAGGACGTGGTCAAGGCGGTGCGGGGCGTCGACTCCATCGTGCACCTGGCGGCCATCGTCGGCGATCCGGCCTGCAACCAGGAGGCCGGCGCGGCGCTGGAGATCAACTACGCCGCCACGCGCATGTTGATCGAGGTCGCCAAGGGGAACGGAGTCGGCCGCTTCCTGTTCGCCTCAAGCTGTAGCGTCTACGGCGCCACCGACGAGGAGATGGACGAGAACTCCGCCGTGCAGCCCATCTCGCTCTACGGCCGCACCAAGGTCGATTCCGAGCAGGCGCTGCTGGCCGCCCGCGACGACGCCTTCCATCCCACCATCCTGCGTTACGCCACCGTGTTCGGACTCGGCTACCGCCCGCGCTTCGACCTGGTGGTCAACCTGCTCACCGCCAAGGCGCGCCAGGAAGGTGTGATCACCATCTACAACGGCCAGCAATGGCGGCCGTTCCTTCACGTCCGCGACCTGGTGGAGGCCACCGTGCGCGTGCTCGAGGCCCCGCTGCGCGCCGTCAGCGGCCAGATCTTCAACATCGGAGATACGCGCCTCAATCACACTCTGAGCGACGTCGCCCGCATCATTCAGAACGCTTTTCCCGGAGTGCGCGTCGAGCACGTCGAGAACGCCGACCGGCGCAACTACCGCGTCAACTTCGGCAAGCTCGCCAGCCGCATTGGTTTCGAGGCGCGCTACTCGCTCGATGACGGCATCGAAGAACTCAAGCGCGCCTTCGACCAGGGCCTCATCACCGATTACACCGACCTGCGTTACCACAATCAGCGTTATCTGAAAGCCCTGGGCAGCCCGGGCAACAAAGAGGAACTCGACAGCCTGATCATGGCCGCCTTCGCCAACCCGCGTTCCTGAGAAGCCGCGCCGCCGCCAGCCTCCGCCGGTGATACCATGGGCAGCGCCCATGCCGAACGCGAAGATCTCCCGGCGCGGATTCCTGGCCTCCGCCGCGGCCGCGGGCGCGCAGAGCCGCCGCCCGAACCTCGTTCTCATCGTTACCGACAACCACGGCGCCTGGAGCCTGGGCTGCTACGGCAACCCGGACATCGCCACCCCGCGCATCGACCGCCTGGCAGAGGAAGGCGCGCTCTTCACCCGCGCCTTCGCCAACAACCCCGTCTGCTCCCCAACCCGCGCCAGCCTGCTCACTGGGCTGATGCCGTCGCAGCACGGCGTCCACCGCTACCTCGGCGCCGGCGGCGCGCAAACCGGACCCCGCGCCCGGTACACCCTCCAGGAGTTCGACACCCTTCCCCGGATCCTGGCCGGGGCCGGCTACGCCACCGGTCTTTGCGGCAAATGGCATCTCGGCGGCAATCTTCAGCCGCAGGACGGTTTTGAGTACTGGGTCACCATGCCGCACGGCCACTCGCCCGGCTTCTATGACCAGGAGGTCATCGAGAACGGGCGGATCCGCCGCGAGCCCACCTACCTCACCGATTTCTGGACCGCGCACGCACGCGCCTTCCTTCGCCGGAACCGCTCCCGTCCCTTCTTCCTGATGCTCTCCTACAACGGCCCTTACGGCCTGGGCAGCGCCATGAAGGAACCCATCCGCAACCGTTACGCTGCCTACTACGCCAACCAGGACCTGGCCTCCATGCCGCGCGATACGCCCCATCCCTGGAACTTCCATTACGGCGGCTGGATGAAGGACATCGGAGTCCGGCGCAAGTACGCGGCCGAGGTTTCGGGCATCGACGACGGCGTCGGCCAGGTCCTGGACACGCTCGAAGAGGTGCGCGTGGCCGACGACACCATCGTCGTCCTGGTGGGCGACCAGGGGCTGGCCGCGGGCCACAGCGGTTTCTGGGGCATGGGCGATCACACCCGCCCGCTCACGGCCTTCGACTGGACCACCTGGATCCCGCTCATCGTGCGCCAGCCCGGCGCCGCCCGCGGCCTGCGCAGCGGCTTGCTGGTGAGCACCTACGACATTCTGCCCACCCTGCTCGATTGCCTCGGCCTGGGCGGGAGGATGCCCGCCAATCCGCCCTCGCCCGGCCGCAGCTTCGCCTCCGCCCTGCGGGGCGCGCCGCCCGAGGATTGGAACGACGCCGTGTTCTTCGAGTTCGAGAACGTCCGCTCGATCCGCACCGCCGAATGGAAGTACGTCGAGCGAATCCACCAGCAGCCCAACGAACTCTATCACCTCACCCGAGACCCCGGCGAGCGGCTGAATCTCATCCATGATCCGGACTTCCGAAGCGCCGCCGCCAGCCTCCGCCAGCGCCTCCAGGCGTTCTTTGCGCGCTACGCCGATCCGAAGTGGGACCTCTGGAAAGGCGGCCGGTCCAAGAGCGGGCTGATCACCGCCAAGCTCTTCGGCCTCACCATCGTCGAATGAGCTTCCGGGCATTCTGGTAGAATCCTGGGAGCGCATGCCACCGGCGCGCGCGCCAGAAAGGAGCCTATTTCAGTGATCGACCGGCGGAACTTTTTGACCGCGGCGGGCGCCGCCGCACTCAGCGGCGCGAGGACCGCGCCCGCGCAAGCCAAACGCTGGAACTTCGTCTTCATCCTCACCGACGACCTGGGTTGGGCCGATCTCGGCTTCAACGGCAGCGACTTTTATGAAAGCCCCAACCTCGACCGCTTTTCCAAACAGGGCATGCGTTTCGACCAAAGCTACGCCGCCTGCCCCGTCTGCTCTCCCACCCGCGCCTCCATCATGACCGGCAAGTACCCGGCGCGGCTGCACCTCACCAACTTCATCCCCGGCACCTGGCGGCGCACCTACGCCCGGCTGATTCCGCCTGAATTCCGGCAGGATCTGCCGCTTGACGAGTCCACCATCCCGAAGGCGCTCAAGCCCGGCGGCTACCACAGCGCCCACATCGGCAAGTGGCACCTGGGAACCTCTCACACGCCCTCGCGGCAGGGATTCGACTTCGAGTTCAACACCAGCGGCCGCCATCTTTACCCCAACTGGAAGGTGAACGCGCCCCATCAGCCGCGCCCGGGCGAACACCGCTGGGAGCGGCTCACCTCGGAAGCGGAAGCTTTCCTGGAGAAGAACCGCGCGCAACCGTTCTTCCTCCATCTTTCCTACCACCTGCCGCACATCCCGCTCGAATCACGGAAGGAACTGATCGAGAAGTACGAGGCCAAGCTCAACCAGCCCCGCTTCCGCGCCCGCAAGGACCTCACCACTCCCGCCCAGAACCACCCCGTCTACGCGGCCATGATCGAGAGCCTGGACACCTCGGTGGGACGGGTGCTCAGGAAGCTGGACGAAACCGGGCTGGCCGCCAACACGGTGGTGATCTTCACCTCCGACAACGGCGGGCTGTCCGCGCGGGAATACGAAGACCGTCCCACCACCTCCAACGCGCCGCTGCGCGAAGGCAAAGGTCACCTCTATGACGGCGGCATCCGGACGCCGTTGCTCATCCGCTGGCCGGGAGTCACCAAGCCGGGCAGCGTCTGCGGGCAGGTGGTCTCCACCATCGACTTCTACCCCACGCTGCTCGACATCGCCGGGCTTCCCGGACCCGCCGGACACCATCCCGACGGCGAGTCCATCACCCCGCTTCTCCGGCAGACCGGTACGCTGCGCCGCGACGCCGTCTACTGGCACTACCCGCACTACAGCAACCAGGGAGGCGACCCCGGCGGCGCCGTGCGCCAGGGTGATTTCAAGCTGATCGAGTTCTACGAGGACAACCACCTCGAACTGTACGACCTGCGGCGCGACCCGGGCGAGAAGAACAACCTAGCCTCGAAAATGCCGGAGAAAGCCGCCGCCATGCACAAACTGCTGCGCGCCTGGTTGAAGGAGACCAACGCTTCCATGCCTACGGTCAATCCGAAATACGATCCCAGGCGGTCGCAGGAGGGGCTGAGCTGGGTGAAGCCGCTCCCGTAGCCTGGCCGCCCGCCAGACGGAGCGGTCCGCGGCGCGCGCCGGGCGACGCTATCATGAGGGCAACCATGCGGCGCGATCCCGATTACTTCGGCGACCAGGAACTGGCGCTCATCTACATCGCCAAACGGCTGAAAGAGGCCCTGGCGCTCGAAGCGCTGCTAACCAACCGCGGATACGACTACCTAGTCGAGGCGGACCGCTACCGCGGCGGCTTCATCTTCCAAACCGAGCGCGTTGGGGCCTTCTTTTATGTGGCGCCGCGCCTGGAGAGGGACGCCCGCGCGCTGCTCGAGCAGAACGGTTACCGCCCTTACCAACCGTTCTGGTGAACTCTCCGCGCCGCGCACCCGCATCGGGCTTGCAGCATCTTGTGAGTTTCACTAAAATCTGAATGTCTCGCAGAGCAGGGAGCAAGCCGATGCCATTCCGCCGATACTTTGTCATCGCCAGTCTCATTACCATCGCTTCGCCCGCCTGGGCGCAGCAGTTCCGCGGCTCTCTCACCGGCCGCGTGATGGACCAGCAGCAGGCGCTGATCCCGAACGTGAGGATTTCCGCCGTCGATCTGGAAACCGGCGCGCGATCGGAGACGTTCTCCGGACCCGCCGGCCAGTACACGCTGCCGTTTTTGCACCCCAGCCGCTATCGCGTCGAAGCCGAAGCGGACGGGTTCAAGCGCTACCTGCGCGAACCGATTCAGGTGACTTCCAACGACCAGATCGGTCTCGACATCGTGCTCGAAGTCGGGGGCCTTTCGGAAACCGTCACGGTGACGGCCGAAGCGCCCATGCTCAACACCACCAACGCCTCCACCGGCCAGGTGATCAACGAGAAGATGATCGAATCCTTCCCCTTGAACGGGCGCTCGCCGCTCTCGCTGGCCCAGATCTCCTTCGGCGTCGTCCCCACCTCGGACCCGCTCTTCCAGCGCCCCTTCGACAATGCCCGCATTTCCAGCTTCAGCATGGGCGGCGCTCCCGGAGGCTCGAACGAAATCCTGCTCGACGGCGCGCCGGACTCCAACCGCGGCCGCCAGGCGGCTTTCAGCCCGCCGGTGGACACCGTCTCGGAAGTCAAGGTTGAGACCTTCCAGGTGGACGCGGCTTTCGGCAACACCGGCGGCGGCACCGTGAACATGGTGAGCAAGGGCGGCACGAACCAGTTTCACGGCAGCGCCTACGACTACAACCAGGTCTCTCTCACCGCCGCGACGGACTTCTTCGTCAACCGCGCCGGACAAAAGAAGACCAACCTGGTCTACAACCAGTTCGGCGTTTCCGCGGGCGGACCGCTGCTGATTCCGAGGGTTTACAATGGCCGCAACCGGGTCTTCTGGTATTTCGCCTGGGAAGGCATCAAGCACGTCAATCCCGAGCCGGTGACCACGACCGTGCCCACCGCCGCCGAGAGGCAAGGCGATTTCTCCGCGCTGCTCGCACTGGGCAACAACTACCAGATCTTCGACCCGCTGACCGGCGTGCGCGAGGGCGCGCGCGTCCGCCGCAGCCCTCTGGCCGGCAACCGCATCCCGCAGTCGCGCCTGAGTCCCATCGCGCTGAATTACTTCAAGTATTATCCGGAACCGAACCAGCCCGGGCAGCGCGACGGGCGCGACAACTTTCTGGCGAATTCCACACGCCGCGAAAGTTTCAACAGCGAAATCGGACGGCTGGATTTCAACCTGAGCGACCGCCACAAGTTCTTCTTCAACATCCGCCACAACGAACGCCTCCAGGACCGCGGCAATTACTTCAAGAACATCGCCACGGGCAACTTCCTGAACCGCATCAACTGGGGCGCGACTGTGGACGACGTCTATACCCTCAGCCCCACCACGGTGCTCAACACGCGCGCCAACTGGATGCAGTACAACGCCGGCAACACCCGTCCGAGCCTGGGTTTTGACATGACCACGCTCGGCTTCCCGGCCTCGCTCCAGGCGGCGAGTTCGCAGGCCGTGATGCCCCAGGTGAGCATCGGGGGCTTCCAGACCCTCGGCACTAGCGGCGCCGGCATGTCGCCTTTTGATCAGTTCCAGGTCTTCTCGAGCCTCAGCAAGATCACCGGCGCGCATAGTCTGAAATTCGGCGCCGACCTGCGCCTGTTTCGCGAGAGTTCGTCCAATCCGGGGAATTCGAGCGGCGTGTACGCGTTCTCCAACAACTGGACGCGTGGCCCGCTGGACAACTCGCCCGCCGCGCCGCTGGGCCAGGAACTGGCGTCCTTCGTTCTCGGCCTCCCCACCGGCGGCAGCTTCGACGTCAATTCGTCAAGGAGCAACCAGGCCGGTTATATGGCGTTCTTTCTTCAAGACGACTGGAAAGCACGCCGTAGTCTGACGCTCAACCTCGGCATCCGCTATGAGCGGGAGCTTTCGAGCACCGAGCGGTTCAATCGCCAGGTGGTTGGGTTTGACGGCGCATCCCCCAACAGCGTCACGGACCCCGCCAAGCGCGCCTATGCGGCCGCGCCCCTACCCGAACTTCCCGCGACGCAGTTTAATCCGGCGGGTGGAGTGTTGTTTGCGAGTTCCAGCCGCCGCACGGTCTCCGATCCCAGCTCCAAGCTGATCAGCCCGCGCTTCGGGTTCGCCTGGACGCCTCCGTTTCTGGGCGGAAAGACTGCGGTGCGCGGCGGATTGGGTGTCTTCTACTTCACCGAGGGACTGCTGGCATCCATTCAGCCCGGCTTCAGCCAGCGCACGCAGCTCGTTCCGACGCTCGACGGCTTCCTCACGCCGGCGGTGACGCTG
>CAKZVG010000125.1 GCA_937921835.1 uncultured Bryobacteraceae bacterium
GCTGAAGGACGGCCAGGCGCGGGCGATGACGACAGCCGGGATGGTGAAAATGGCGCCCGCTGCCACCGACTCGCCGATCGAGCCGACCGTGCGCGCCATGTTCTCCTCAAGGATCGAGCCGCGCCAGATCCGCAGCACAGCCATGGCGATCACCGCCGCCGGGTAGGTGGCGGCGATGGTCATGCCCGCGCGCAGTCCCAGGTAGGCGTTGGCCGCGCCCAGCACGACGGTCATGATCAACCCAAGCAGAACCGCCCGGAACGTGAACTCGCGCATGTCGACGTTCTCGGGGACATAGGGGCGGAAAGGTTTTTCTTCCATGCAAGCACTCGCTGACGTGCCATGATAACGCAAAGGCGGCGCGGGGCGAGAAGGCGTGCGCGGCGGGGGTGCGGCGGCCGGAACCGGGGACGCGGCTGCGCTGCAACGCGGAAGGTTCCAGGCCGGGGGAACTGGAGTTAAAATCGAAATCTGGGGATGGAGATGGACTACTACGCCATCCTGGGAATCGATCCGAAAGCCGACGGCGCCGCCATCCGGCGGGCCTTCCGCGGCCTGGCTAAGCGTTACCATCCGGATGCGGGCGCGGGTTCGTCGGATGAGAAGTTTCGCGCCGTCACCGAGGCCTACGAAACGCTGAGCGACCCGGCGAAACGGCGGGCTTACGACTTGTCCCGCGCCAGGACGCGGCGGCCGGCCGCGCCCGAGCCGATGGTCAGCCGTCCCGTGCCGGTCTATCGCGTTCCGGTGCGGTTCTCCCGCCCGGTGGATTTCACCGGCGGCCCGTTTGGGGAGTGGGACAACATGGTGGAAATGCTGTTCCGGGAGCTGATGCGTCCGCCCTGGCGCGGCTGGTGAATCTCTTCCGTGCGCCGTCCGGGGCCGCTCGAGCTAGCGGTTCCACTCCACCCGCAGGCGGTAGAGGTCGGCGCCTCCGCGCGGGTCTTCCACGCGGATCGTGATGCGGAAGCCGTTTGCCGCCGATGGTGCCGCGGCTACGCTGGCCCGGCCCCGGCCAGCCAGCTTGGAGACTCTCAAGGACGCCAGCGGCGAGGCGGGAATGGGCCCGCTGAAGATTGCGCTTTCACCCGACGGAGGCTGGCCGGAGAGCGTTTCGCTCTCAAGCCGGCTGCCGGACAAGTGAAGATCAACGGCGCCATCGACCCGCACGGTAATTTCCACCTGGCCGCTGTTGGCGGGGGGCGGCGCCGGTGCGGGCGTCCCGGCGGGTTGCGCCGGAGCGAGAGCCGTCTCGGCGGCCGGCTCCGCTGCCGCGGGCGGTGCGGGCGGAGGCTCCGGCGTGGCGTCGGGCGCGCGGCCGCCGGGCGCGGCAGTCACCTCCTTAGCGGCCGGCAATTCCTCCACCTCCGGCATTCCGAACAGGAACGGGTGCCAGGTGTAGTCGAGCGAGAAGGGCTGTCCAGCGGGAAAGCTCAAGTTGCGGCTGACGGCGTAGGCCGGGTCCATCGCCCACTGGCCGACCGCCAGGATCTTCCTCTTGAGCGTGAGGGAATCGTGCCAGCCCCAGAAGGGTTTGGCCTTGTTCTCGGCCTCTTTGCGCCCCATGAACGCGCCGCCGATCCGCTTGTCCAGGCCGGGCCGGCCGCCGAAGGGTTCGTAGCGGAAAAATGCGTCAAACGTGCGATGCGGCCACTTGCCTTCCTCGGCTTTCAGCCACCAGTGGTCGTAGATAGGGAGCAGCTCGTAGCCCACCAGACGGTCGCTGGCGTGTTTGGGCCGCTCAGCGGCGCCCTTATAAATGAGAGTGATTCCGGTCCCGTCGAACTGCCCGTCGCGCAGGCGGAACTTCGAGTGGGACGCCAGCGTGCCATAGATTCCGTGCCCGCCCGATTCGATGAAGACCGCCGGGTGCGAGCCTTCGTACAGTTCGATGCCGCCGTCGATGTCGTGCGCGCCATTGCGAATGGCTGGATCGGCGGTGAAGGTATAGACGTTGTTGTGCGCCAGCGTCTCCATCACCTGTAGCCGGCCGAATTCGGAGCCGTCGCGCTGGATGGTGAGAATGATGCCTTCGTTGTCGTTTTCGTGGCAGGTGCCAATGACGCAGCGGTCGGAGTAGTCGCGGGCGTGGAAGACGTTATAAATGAGGAACCAGTGCGTGGCGGTCTCCATCGCGGCGTAATAGACGTAGGCCTGCGAACTGCCCCACGGCAGGGAGTCCCAGTTGTTGTCGCCGTGCCAGTCGCCGTCGAAGTCGAAGCGGCAGGGCATGTCCGACTTGGGCTGAAACCAGGTCTCCTGCGCGAGGAACGGCGCCCAGTGCTCCGCCAGGCGGCGGTAGGGATCAACAGAAGGGGCCTCGGGCGGGAAGGTCACCGTCTCGCCGGGATCGAGCGAGAGCGCCTCCTCGGTCACCTCGATTTCGGCTTCGGTGCGCCGCCCGTCGATCTCGACTTCCACGCGGTACTTGCCCGGCTGCTCGGGTGCGGTATAGAGCACGCAGTCCTTGATGGTGTAGCGGGAGGAAGCCTCCGCGAAGATGTTCCAGCCGGAGGAGGACCCTTCCGCCGCGAACTTCTCGTCCTCGGTTCCCTGAAAGGCGAAGGGCTTCGACACCCAGCCGCCGCCCTCCGACAGCACGCGCGCCTTGATGCTACGCCGGTAGCGAACCACCGTCTCGCCTTTTTCGCCTTCGGCGCCGTAGGCGAGGCCCTGCACCACCAGGGTTTTAAAGGGCGCGACCTGGGCGGAGGGGTGGAAGCGGATCTTGACGTCGGTGACCGGGCGTTTGGCGGCCATACCCGCCAGCTTTTCCGGAATCTTGTCAAGCTGCGCCCAGCCGGGCAGGGAAAAGAGAAGAACGAGTATCGTGAAGCGTAGCATGGCGAGCCTACTCCAGATGCCAGCAGGATAGCACGCGGCGCGGACCAGCCAGGCGGACAAGCTGCTACACTGGGGCGGCTTGAGATACGATTCCATGCGCCCCTGGATCCTGGTTCCCATTGCGTTGTCCGCCGTCTTGGGCTGCGCGACCGAAGTAAACTACACCCCCGCCGAGCCCGCGGCGCTGCTGCCGGACGGCATGCCCTTTCTAAGCTGGACGGACCGGACGCGCTACAGCAGGACTTACCACGTCAACAACCGGCACCCGCAAGCCGCCGACGGCAACCCCGGCAGCGAGGCGCTCCCCTTCCGCACCATTCAGCGCGCGGCCGAGTTGCTCCAGCCGGGAGAGCGCGTGTGGATTCACTCGGGTGTATACCGGGAAATGATCGAGCCGCGCGTCGCGGGCCAGGGACCGGAGCGCATGATCGCCTACGAAGCGGCG
>CAKZVG010000126.1 GCA_937921835.1 uncultured Bryobacteraceae bacterium
GACGGAGCGCCATACGCCCCGGCCAGCCCGCGCGAGGCGGCGGCGCACGGCGTCGCCTTCGTCCATCAGGAACTCAACCTCTTCTCCAACCTGAGCATCGCCGAGAACATCTTCATCGCCGGGTTTCCGCTGCGCGCCGGGCTGATCGACCGCCGCGCCACCCACGCCCACACGGCCGCCTTGATCGAGCGGGTGGGACTCGATCTTCCTCCCGGCACCCTCGTGGAGCGGCTTTCGCAGGGCGAGCGGCAGCTTGTCGAGATCGCCAAGGCGCTGAATCTCTCGGCGCGGGTGGTGATCTTCGACGAACCGACAACCTCGCTGACGCCGCCCGAGATCGAGCGCCTGTTCGCCATCATCGGGCAACTCAAGGCCGGGGGGATTTCGGTGATCTACGTCAGCCACGCGCTCGAAGACGTCGTGCGCCTGGCCGATCGCATGTTGGTGCTGCGCGACGGCGCGGTGGCGGGCAGCGGCCGCTTCAGCGCGGGCGAGATGATCTCGCTGATGGTGGGCCGCCCGCTTGACCGCATGTTTCCGGCGCGCACGGCGCGGCCGGCCGACGAGGTGGTGCTCGAAGCGCGCGGGATCACGCAGCCGTCGGTGCTCGAGAACGTGAGCTTCCGCCTGCGCAAGGGTGAGGTGCTCGGGCTGGCCGGGTTGATGGGTTCGGGCCGCTCGGAACTGGCGCGCATGCTCTTCGGGCTCGACGAGCGTTCGGGCGGGGAGATCCTGCTCGAAGGCCGCCCCGTGCCGCATCTCTCGCCTTCCCTGGGCGCGGCCTTCCTCACCGAGAGCCGCCGCGAGGACGGGCTGCTGATGGACGGCTCCGTGACCATGAACCTGACGCTGGTGACGCCCGAGCCGCGGCGGGTGCCCGAGGTGATCGCCGCCACCGGCCTGCGGGTGGCCGACCCCGGCCGGCAGCCGGTGCGCCAGTTGAGCGGCGGCAACCAGCAGAAGGTCGTGCTCGGCAAGTGGATCGTGGGGCGGCCGAAGGTGTTCGTGCTGGATGAGCCCACGCGCGGCATCGATGTGGGCGCCAAGCTTGAAATCTACCGCCTCATCGACCAACTGGCCGCCGCCGGCGCCGGGCTGCTGGTGATCTCCTCGGAGATCGAGGAACTGATCGGCATCGCCGACCGCATCCTGGTGATGCGCCGCGGCGAGATTGGCGGCGAATTCAGCCGCGCCGGATTCGATCGCGAAGCGATCCTGCGAACCGCCCTATGACCCGCCGCCCGCGCCTGACGCTGCGAATCCTGGAGGCAGTTCCGCTGCTGCTGCTGGCCGGGGTATTCGCGGTCTTCGGCTCGCTCTCGGGGCGCTTCCTCGATCCGGGGAACCTGTTGAACATTCTGGTGCAGTCATCCTCGATCGCCATCGTCGCGGTGGGCATGACCTTCGTGCTGCTGACGGCGGGCATCGATCTTTCGGCCGGCTCCATCATGTTCCTGTCCGCGGCGGTGGCGGGCAAGCTGGTGCTGGCCGGGTATCCGCTGGCCGCGGCCTGCCTGGCGGTGCTGGCGACGGGCGTGCTGTTCGGAATGCTCAACGCGGCGCTGATCGCGCGCCTGCGCCTGCTGGCGTTTATCGCCACGCTGGCGACGCTGTACGCGGGCCGGGGCGTAGGACTGTTCATCACCGAAACGCGCGCCATGAACCTGCCCGAGAACCTGCTGCGCCTCGCAACCGGCCGTCTGCTGGGCGTGCCGCTACCGGTCTGGATCCTGGCGGCGGTGGTCTTCGCGGCGCACATGGTGCTGACGCGGACGCCCTTCGGACGCCAGGTGTACGCGCTGGGCAACGACGCCGAGGCGGCGGCCAAGGCGGGCATCGACACGCGCGCGGTGCTGTTCCGGGTGTACGTTGTGGCCGGGTCGTGCGCCGCGCTGGGCGGGCTGGTGGCGGTGGCGCAACTGGGCGCCGTCTCCCCCACCTTCGGAAACCAGCGCGAGTTCGCCGCCATCGCGGCGGCGGTGCTGGGCGGCGCCAGCCTCTTCGGCGGCCGCGGGCAGGTGTTTCCCGGAACGCTGCTGGGCGCGGTGCTGATCCAGACGGTGGAAAGCGGGCTGGTGATCGTCAACGCCGATCCCTACAGCTACCCCATGGTCACGGCCGCCATCATCTTCGTGGCGGTGCTGCTCGACAGCCTGCGGCAGGCCTACGTGAAGCGCCTTTCGCGGCGGCGCATCCGCGCTTGAGGCGAATTTTGAGGCTCAGGCCGGCGGGCTCTATACTTGCGGGTATGCGAAATCTGGGACCTTGCACCTTCCTGTTGCTATCGTTCGCCTGCGGCCCGCTCCCGGCGCAATCCGACGTTCCCGGATCCAAGGACCACCCGCTGGTCAGCCGCTACCAGGGATCCACCATCATCGGCTACTTGGAGAAGAACTACGAGGGCGTGGACGTGCCCAGCGGCCCGGTCATCACCACCCGCGACGGCAAGTACGCCTGGAAGTCCAGCGAGCGCGCCGAAGGGCAGTACACCCGCATCTGCGATCGCGGACCGGCGGGGCGCAACGCGCTGGAGGTGTTCCGTAACTTCCAGGCGCCCCTCGCGCGCGCCGGGTTCAAGACGCTCTACTCCTGCGAACTGGCCGATTGCGGGAATCTGTCATTCCACAAGTTCACCGCCGCCGACGGCGTCGTTTCCGGCAACCGCGCGCAGGAGCGATTCCTGAGCGCCAAGCTGGCGCAAGCGGAAGGCACGGCGTACGTGCTGCTCTACGTTACGGAGAACCAGAACTGGCCACCCGAGGGGCAGCCAGCCAACATTCGCGTCGACAAGGGCGTGGCGGTGGTGCAGCTCGAGATCGTGGAAGCGAAGACGATGGATTCCGGTCTGGTGTCGGTGGACGCCGCCGCCATGAAAAAGGCGATCGCCGAAAGCGGGCGGGTGGCGCTCTATGGCATCTACTTCGACACCGGCTTGGCGGTGGTGAAGCCGGAGTCCAAGGCGGCGCTGGAGGAGATCGCCAGGCTGTTGAAGGCCGAGCCGGCGATGAAGCTGCTGGTGGTGGGCCACACCGACACGGTGGGCGCCTGGAGCGCCAACCAGGATCTCTCGCTGCGGCGCGCGCAAGCGGTGGTCAACGCGCTCGTGACGCAGTACGGCATCCCGGCGGCGCGCTTGCAGGCAGCGGGGGTGGGGTTCGCCTCGCCGGTGGCGTCCAATCGCAGCGACGCCGGCCGCGCCAGAAACCGCCGCGTCGAACTGGTGGAATTCTGACGCGGCGCGGCCGCCGGTTCCGGGACCGGAGCCCCGGGGCGGGAGCTTCACGCCGCCGGCAGAAACACGCGGAACACGCTTCCGCGGCCCGGTTCGCTCTCGACGGCGATACGGCCGCCGTGCTCGTCGACGATCTTGGAGACGATCGCCAAGCCGAGTCCTACGCCGTCCCGCCGGGTGGTGTAGAAGGGATTGAAGATGTTCTCAAGCTGGGAGGGGTCGATCCCCGTGCCGCGGTCGATGACCGCGATTTCCACCGCGCCGCCGGCCGGGCGGGTTTTCACCGTGACCGCGCCGCCCTCGGGGCTGGCCTGGGCAGCGTTGAGCAGCAGGTTGAAGACCACGC
>CAKZVG010000127.1 GCA_937921835.1 uncultured Bryobacteraceae bacterium
GCGAAGAACTCCTCGCGAACCGGCATCCCGGTCACCTCGCAGCGCCCCGCCGGAAAGTGTCTGGCGGCGTCGGGAAACGCCAGCAGCGCCCGCGCCACCCAGCGCCCCGCATGCCGGTTGGTGAAGCCGGGGATGGCGTTCGGCTCCATGAGCGCCACCGGCACGCCGCGCAGCGCTGCCGCCAGCATGGCCGGTCCGGCGACGTAGCCGCCCAGGCTGAACACCGCCCGGGCGCGCAGCCGCCCGATCAGACGCGCCGCCCGCGCCACGCCGGACGGTAATTGCCACAGGGTCCGGACCCGCCTGCCGAGTCCCACGTTCTTCAGCCCGCCGATTTCGATCCACTCGATGGGAAAACCGTTGGCCGGCGCCAGTTTCGCTTCCATCCCGCGGCGCGTCCCCAGAAACACCGGCCGGTGCCCGCGGCGGCGGAGTTCCCGCGCCACGGCCAGCAGCGGCATGACGTGGCCGCCGGTCCCGCCGCCGGCCATCAGAAAGCAGGCGCCACCGTCCTCGCTCATGCGGAGTGCTCGCTCACGCTGAGCAGCAAGCCGAGCGAGCTCAAGGTGCTCAACAACGAACTGCCGCCCTGGCTGATCATGGGCAGGGGAATTCCCTTGGTCGGCACCAGGTCGAGAACCACGCTCATGTTGACCAGGGCCTGAAACACGATGGCCGTGGTGGCGCCGACCGCGACATAGCGTCCGAAGTCGTCGTTGACCCCCCAGCTCAGGCGCAGCCCGCGCCAGAGGATGGTCAAAAACCCGAGCAGAACCAGCGCCGCTCCCAGGAAGCCGAGTTCCTCGGCCACCACCGCGTAAATGAAGTCGGTGTGCGGCTCCGGCAGGTAGTAGAGCTTCTGGCGGCTGTTCATGGGACCGCGCCCGGCGAGTCCGCCCGATCCCACGGCGATCTTGGACTGCCGCACGTGATAGTCCGGATCGCGGGCTGCCGCCGACGCCTCGATCCGCTCCTTGAACTTCCCGTCCGGGTCGAGCCACTTCACCAGCCGGGTTTCAAGCAGCGTGTAGTTCGGGTCAAAGAAGCCGAAGATCCGCGCGATGCGGTACGGCTTCTGGTAGATCGCCACGGTCCCGAAGAGCATCCCGATGGCAAGCGCCGCCGCGAAGTAGCGCTTCTTGATGCCCGCGACATAGAACATCACCACCGCCGTCACCACCAGGACCACCGCCGTGCCCAGGTCCGCGAGGACCACCATGCCGGCCACCAGCGCCAGCACCAGCGTGGTCTGGGCCAGCACGCGGAAGTCATTGACCGAGCGCTGCCGCAGCGTCAGGCAATAAGCGAGGAAGAGGATCAGCGCCGGCTTGGCCAGTTCCGAGGGTTGCAGCGAAATCGGCCCCAGCCGCAGCCAGCGGTGCGTGCGCGGGTCCGCGAACCAGACCACCACCAGCAGGATCAGCGTCACCCCCAGCGGCACAAAGGCCCAGGCGGCGCTCTTCATCAGCCGGTAGTCCTTCAGCTTGAGATAGATCAGCACGGCGGCGGCGATGACCGCCCAGATCAACTGGCGGGACAGCAGGAACCAGCTCGATTTGTATTTCTCCTGCGACAGCACCGAGGACGCGCTGAACATCATCACCAATCCGAAGGCGACCATGGCGCCGGTCACGGCCAGCAGCAGCCAGTCGTTTCTCGTCCGCTGGCCCATGTCTAGCGTTCCTCCCCGCCCAAAGCAGCGGCCAGTTCCTTGAAGACCTGTCCGCGATGTTCGTAACTGTTGAACTGATCGAAGCTGGCGCAGGCGGGGGCGAGCAGAACCGTGTCGCCCGCCGACGCCCGCGCGAAAGCGGTTTCGACGGCGGCTTCGAGCGTGCCGGCCGGAATCAGCGGCGCCGCGCCTTCCAGTTGCCCGGCGATCTTGCCGGCGGCCGCGCCGATCAACAGCACGCCCTTGGTCTTGGCCGCGGCCGGGGCGCGCAGCGGACGGTAGTCGCTGCCCTTGTCCTTGCCGCCCAGGATCAGCCAGACGCCCCCCTCGAAGGCCTCGAGCGCCTTCAGCGTGGCGTCCACGTTGGTGGCCTTCGAGTCGTTGTAAAAGGCGACGCCGCGCACCGTCCGCACGAATTCCAGCCGGTGCTCGACGCCCGGAAACGTCCGCACCGCCGCCGCGATTCCCTCCGGCGGCGCGCCCGCCAGCAGGGCCGCGGCCGCGGCGGCCATGACGTTGTCCAGATTGTGCCTCCCCCGCAGCGGAACCTCGGCGGCCTTCATCAGCGGCCGGCCGTTGAGCAGGATCGTGCCGTCTGCCAGCCGCGCGCCGCGCCCGGCGCGCTCCTCCGCGTTGAACCAGAAGACCTCGCCGGCGGTCAGCCTGGCATATTCCGCGCAGACCGGATCGGCGGCGTTCAGCACGGCGAAGTCGCCCGGCTGCTGCAAGGCGAACAGGCGGCCCTTGGCCGCGGCGTAGGCCTCAAACGTGCCGTGGCGGTCCAGGTGATCCGGGGTGACGTTCAAGGCTACGCCCACGCGCGCGCGAAAGGCCGCGGTGGTTTCAAGCTGAAAGCTCGAAAGCTCCAGCACGTTCCATTGCTCCGGCCGCGAGGCGGCCACCATGCCGGTGGGAGGATGGCCGATGTTGCCGCCCACCTGAACCGGGATGCCACACTCGCGCAGGAGGTGGCCGGTGAGCGCGGTGGTGGTCGTCTTGCCGTTGGCGCCGGTAATGCCCAGGATGGGCCCCTCCAGGAAATAGCCCGCCAGTTCCACCTCGCCGATCACCGGAACGCCGGCCTGCCGGGCGCGCAGCACGGCCGGCGCGCCGTAGGGCACGCCGGGCGAGAGCACCACCAGGTCGAAGTCCGCGAAGTCCGTCTCCTCCTGCAAGCGCAAGGGCACGCCCCAGGCCTTCAGCTTCTCTTCGGCGCCGGAGAGTTCGGCGGCCGGCCGCAGGTCGCAGGCCGTCACCCGGGCGCCCTTGGCGCGCAGCAGTTCCACCGCCGCCAGGCCCGATTTCGCCATGCCGGCCACCAGAACGCGCGCTCCGGAAATCCTGTGCTTCATCGCAGTTTCAACGTCGTCAGCGCGAACAGCGCCATCACCAGTCCGGCGATCCAGAAGCGCGTGATGATCTTGGCCTCCTGCCAGCCCAGCGCTTCGAAATGATGGTGTAGCGGCGCCATCTTGAAGATCCGCTTCCCGCGCAGCTTGAAACTGCCCACTTGCAGGATCACCGACAGCGCCTCGATCACGTACACCCCGCCGATGAAGGGCAGCAGCAGTTCCTGTTTGATCAGAACCGCCACCACGCCCAGGCTTCCGCCGAGCGAGAGCGAGCCCACGTCGCCCATGAAGATCTGCGCCGGGTGCGAGTTGTACCAGAGGAAGCCGATGGAGGCCCCGGTAAGCGCCCCGCAGAAAATGGTCAGCTCCGAAGCGCCCGGCAGGCGCACGATGTCGAGATAACTGGCCAGCACGGCGTGTCCGCTGACGTAGGTGAGCACCGTCATCGCACCGGCGGCGATGATCATCAGCCCGATCGCCAGTCCATCCAAGCCGTCGGTCAGGTTGACGGCGTTGGAGGCGCCCACCAGCACGAAGGCCAGGAAGGCGTAGAAGAACACAAATGCCAGCGGATAGGTGAGCGGGTTATCGAGAAAACGGTCGATCAGCAGATCCGGCCTGAGCTGCTTGAAGAACGGCACGTTCATGGCCGTCGAGTAGTGTCCCGCCGCGTGCAGCAGCAGCAGCCAGAAGCCGATCACCATGCTGGCCAGGATTTGCAGCGCCAGCTTCCTCCGCGCCGTCAGGCCCAGGTTGCGCGCCCGCCGGATCTTGGTGTAATCGTCCCAAAACCCGCTCGCGCCGAAGGCCACCAGCCCGAACAGCGCCATCCACACGTACTGGTTGCGCAGGTTGGCCCACAGCAGCGTCGGCACCACCACCGAAACGATGATCAGGATCCCGCCCATGGTCGGCGTGCCGGCTTTCTTGTGGTGCGACCTGGGACCTTCTTCGCGGATGTGCTGTCCGATTTCGAACTCCCGCAGCTTGCGGATCAGCCACGGTCCGAGCGCCACGCAGAGAAACAGCGCCGTCAGGCTCGCGAACGCCGTCCGGAAGGTCGAGTAGCCGACCACGCGCAGCGGGCTGATGTGCGGAAACAGCGTTTCGAACAGGAGCCAGTAGAGCATGAGCTAGGCCAGTAACCTCTCCAGGGCCAACTCGACGCGCGTGCCGCGCGAGCCCTTGAACAGGATCGCGTCGCCTTCGGCCGCCAACTGGCGCAGGAATTCGCCCGCCTGGAGGGGATCGTCGAAAAAGTACGCGGCGCCGGCCGTGAGTCCGGCTTGCCTGGCTTCTTCCACCAGGAACCGGGCCGCGCCGCGTATCCCAACGAGCACAGTGATGCCGCTCTCCGCGGCGTAACGGCCAAGACCGCGATGGAGCGGTTCGGACCAGCGTCCGAGTTCTAACATCTCTCCCAGCACGGCGATCCTCCGCCGCGCCGGCGTACCCCGGAGCACGTCCAACATCTCACGGACGGCGTCCGGGTTGGCGTTGTACGTATCGTTAATGATTGTAATACCATTCCGGGAAAAACGCTCGCCCCGCATGGGAGCGGGCGCCAGCGCGGCGACCGCCTCCCGCAGTTCGCCGGGGGGAATGCCGAACCGGC
>CAKZVG010000128.1 GCA_937921835.1 uncultured Bryobacteraceae bacterium
GGTGCGCGGCGCTCAGGCCGTAGTGGTGGCGTGCCGCGGCTTCGGCGCCGAAGACGCCCGGACCCCATTCGACGACATTCAGGTACAGCTCGAGAATGCGCTCCTTGCCGAGGATGGCCTCCGCCAGGGGCACCAGCGGGATCTCCAGCGCCTTGCGGATCCAGGAGCGGCGGGTCGAGAGAAAAAGGTTCTTCACCAGTTGTTGGGTGATGGTGGAAGCGCCGCGCACCCGTCCGTCCTCCAGGCGCTCCTCGACCGCGTTGCGGATCTCGACCCAATCGAACCCCCAGTGTTCGAAGAAGCGGCTGTCCTCGGCCGCCACCACGGCGCGGCGCAACTCCGGCGCGATCCGCCTGGCCGGCACGGGCTGGTAGTGCTTGTGGTACGGCTTGCGGTTGCGCCAGGCTTCGATACGCCTTTCGGTTTGCACCGCGGTGGTGACCGGGAAGACCCACTTCAGGCCGAACAGCGCCAGCGCGATCAGAGCGTGGAAGGCGAGAATGCAGCCCGCGGCAAAGCGCAGCAGGCGCCGTAGCGGAGAGCCTCGTTTCCTGGCTGGCCGGGCGGGCATGATCTTTCAGCGTAGCGCGGAGCGGATCCGGTGTATCGTGTTAGATGTGAAACACGCGTTTCTGATTCTGTGCGTTTTGGCGTCCCCCGGAGTGGCCGCTCCGGCTGCCACGGTCTTCTTCAACGGCAACGTAATCACGCTTTCGGCGGCGCGGCCTCACGCGCGGGCTTTCGCGGTGGAGGGAAACCGGTTCCTGGCGGTGGGCTCGGACGAGGAGGTGCTGCGCGCCGCCGGCAAGGACGCCCGCCGGGTCGACCTGAAGGGACGGACGGTGGTGCCGGGCTTGATCGAGAGCCACGCTCACCCGGTGGGCGCGGCGCTCAGCGAGCAGGACGGCCCGGTGCCGGTGATGAAATCCATCCCCGAGATCCAGGCTTACATTCGGGAACTGGTCCGGCGCCTGCCGCCGGAGCGCGTCATCTTCGTGCCCAAGATCTACCCGTCGCGGCTGGCCGAGCGGCGCTACCCGGACCGCTATGAACTGGATGCGGTCTCGGGCGGGCGGCTGGCGATGACCGACAACGGCTACGCCTCGGTGCTGAATTCGGCGCTGCTCGCCAAGGCCGGCATCACGCGCGACACGCCGCAACCCAAGAACGGCAAGATCATCAAGGACGCCGGCGGCGAGCCGACGGGCCTGATCCTGGGAGCGCCGCAACTGCTGGGCAAGTTCCGCGCCAGCCGCCCGCGCACCTACGAGGACATCCTGTGGGCCATCGAATCCATGCAGAAAGCCTACAACGCGGTGGGAATCACCAGCGTCCACGACCGCAGCCAGGGGCCGGAAGGTTTCCGCGCCTATCAGCAATTGCGGCGCGAGGGCAAACTCACCGTGCGCAACTCCGTCACCTACAGCATCTCCACTACCGGCACCGTCCAGGAAGTGCGCGAGGCGATGACACGGCTGCCCTTTGTCACCGGCTTCGGCGACGAGTGGGTGCGGGTGGGGCCGATCAAGACCGTCATCGACGGCGGCATCCTCATCGGAACGGCCTTCATGCGCGAGCCCTGGGGGGAGAAAACCCAGATCTACGGCTACGTGGATCCCGACTATCGCGGGGTGCTTAATCCGCCGCGCGAGAACATCATCGAAATGGCCCGCACGGCCAACCGGCTGGGATGGCAGATGACCGCGCACACCGCCGGCGGGGGGGCCAGCGACCTGCTGCTCGATGCTTACGAGGCCGCCGACCGCGACCGCCCCATCCGCGAGCGCCGCTTCCACGTCACCCACGGCAACTTCCCCAACCAGGCGTCCATCGAGCGCTCGCGCAAACTGGGAGTGGCCTGGGATTGCCAGATCGCCTGGCACTACTGCGACGGTCCGGCGCTCAAGGACGTGTTCGGCGCGGAGCGCATGAAGCACTTCTTGCCCTTCCGCTCGATGATCGACGGCGGCCTGCTGATCGCCGGCGGCTCCGATCACATGATCCGCTTCGATCCGCGCCACGCCATCAACCCCTACCACCCTTTCTTCGGGATGTGGATGGCCATCACGCGCCGGGGCGCCGACGGCAGCGTGCTGACGCCCGAGCAGCGCATCACGCGCATGGAGGCGCTGCGGATGTGGACCATCAACGGCGCCTGGCTGAGCTTTGAGGAGCACCTCAAAGGGTCGATCGAGCCCGGCAAACTGGCCGACTTCGCCGTGATCTCGAAAGACTACCTGAACTGCCCGGAAGACGAAATCAAGGACATCGAGCCGCTGCTGACCGTGGTGGACGGGCGCGTGGTCTTCGGGAAACTCGACTGACCGGCCGGCGCCCGGTTACTCGTAGCGAAGCGCCGCCGCCGGCTGGATCCGCATGGCCCGCAACGAGGGAACCAGCGTGGCCAGCGCCGCCGCGCCGCCGAGCACGGCCGCCACTCCCAGGTAGACCAGGGGATCCTCCGGCTTGACGCCGAACAGCAGGCTGGCCATCCAGCGGGTGAGCGCCGCCGCGGCCGCCGCGCCCAACGCCAGCCCAATGGCGGCCAGGCGGAAGCCCTGCGCAAAAACCATGCGGAGCAGGTCGCGGATTCCGGCGCCGAGCGCCAGCCGGATGCCGAATTCGCGGGCGCGCTGCGTGACCGTGTAGGCCAGCACCCCGTAGATGCCAGTGGCCGCCAGCAGCAGCGCCAGCGCGGCGAAGATCAGGCACAGGACCATCGCCGCGCGCTGGTTGGTGAGCGAGCGCGAGATCCGCTCCTCCAGCGTGCGGGGATCGTGCAGCGGAAGCTCCGGGTCCAGGCGCAGCAGTTCGCCGCGCAGCGCGCTGACAGCCCCCGCCTCGCCGCTCGATGTTTTCACCACCACCTGGGCGTTGCGGGGCGGGTGCTGCTGGTAGTGGAAGTACACCTGGCCGGCCGGATTCTGGTCGGACAGTTCGGAGGTCTTCACGCTGCCGGCGACGCCGATGATGGTGAACGGCTGGTCGCCGGGCTCGTCGCCCAAACCGCGATAGAACTGCCCACCGAGTGCGCCGCCCCGCGGCCAGTACTTCCGGGCCAGATACTCGTCGATGAGCGCCACCCGCGGGGCGTCCTGGTGGTCGGATTCGGCGAAGGTCCGCCCCTCGAGCAAAGGGATTCCCATGACCCGGAAGTATTCCCCGCCGATGGTGTTGTAGCCGGGAACGGGCGGATTCTCGCCGGGCGCGCGGGTGTAGCCGGCGATGGTGATGACGCTCGAGTTGCGCTCGCCGCCGAAGGGTAAATAGGTCGTGATGGCGGCCTCCCGCACTCCGGGGATCGCTCGCGCGCGTTCGAGGAATTGCTCGAACAGGCGGCGCCGACGGCCGAAGTCCCTGTATCGCGAATCCGGCAACGAGATCGAGGCCGTAAGCACGCCTGCGGGTTTGAAGCCAGGATCCACCTGGAGCAGGCGGACGAAGGTGATGGTCATCAAGCCCGCACCGGTCAGCAGCACGAACGCCAGCGCGACCTGGCATACCACCATCGCGGCGCGCACGGCCAGCGCGCGCCGCTCCGCGGTCCCGGTCCGTTCCGACTGACGGAAGACGGCGTTCAGATCGCGCCGCCACAGGTGCGCCACCGGGGCCACTCCGAACAGCAGGCCGGTGAAGAGCGCGGCGCCGAGCGTGAAGGCGAGGACCCAGACGTCCATGTGGATGGTGTCGCCGCGCGGCAGCCGCTCCGCGCCCAGGTAGCCGAGCAGGCGCACGCCCCACATCCCGAGCAGCACCCCGAGGGCGCCGCCGGCGATCGCGATCACCATGCTTTCGGTCAGCAACTGGCGGCTCAGGCGCCAGCGCGAAGCCCCCAGACTGAAGCGGATGGCCAGCTCCTTCATGCGCACGTTCGACCGCACCAGCATGAGGTTGGCCACGTTGACGCACCCGATCAGGAGCACGAAGCCGGCCACCGCCTGCAACAGGTACAGCACCGCGCGCACGTCTTCCACCATCTCGTCCCGCATG
>CAKZVG010000129.1 GCA_937921835.1 uncultured Bryobacteraceae bacterium
TGCCGAACGTCATCCTGCCCGTGGTGTTCCCGGCCGCGGTGGCGGGACCGGCCACCATCTCGCTGCCGGGCGCGGTGCGCAAGGACCTGCGCACGCCGTACTCGATGCAGTACAACTTCACCATCGAGCATCAGCGCTGGGACACCGGCTTCCGCGCCTCCTACATCGGCACCAACACCCGGCAGGGCGAGTGGGGCTACAACATCAACCAGCCGCTGCCCGACGCGCGGCTGTTCGTCGACAAGCCGCGCCTGTTCCCGCGTTACCCGGGCATCACATATCAGTCCAACGGCGCGGGGCACCAGTATAACTCGCTGACGCTCGAAGCCGAGCGCCGCTTCACGCGCGGCCTCGCCTATCAGCTTTCCTGGGTGTGGGCACGCGACATCGGCGACCTGGAGCGCGGCGAGAGCCCGGAGAATGCCTACGACCGCCGGCGCGAGCGCTCGGTCTGGCTCGACATCCCCACCCACCGCGTCACCGGCAACCTGATCTACGAATTGCCGTTCGCCAGGAGCGCCCGGGGCGTCAAGGGCGCGGTGCTCAAGGGTTGGGAGTGGACCTCGGTCTACAGCCTTTACTCGGGCGAGTTCCTCACCCCGCAGTGGACCGGAACCGATCCCACCGGCACCGCCTTCACGTCCAGCCGCACGCCGGCGCAGGTGACCATCCGGCCGAACCATCTGCGCAACGCGAACCTGCCCGCGGCGGAGCGTTCCTCGGCCCGCTGGTTCGACGTCTCGGCCTTCGCGCCCCCCACGCCCGGCTTCTTCGGCACGGCCGCGAAAGGAGTCATCAAGGGTCCCGGTTCGTCGGTCGTGAACGCCGGGCTGGCCAAGCACTTCACCATCACCGAGCGGCTCCGGCTGCGCTGGGAGATGACGGCCACCAACTTCTTCAACTCGACCAACTTCAACAACCCCGGCGTCAACATCACCTCGGTGGCCGGCGCGGGAGTCATCACGGGCGCGGGCGGCGAGCAGGACCTCGACGCCGGCGGACCGCGCAACTTCCGCATGGGCCTGCGCCTGGAATGGTAGAATCGCGCATCATGCGCTACGCCATCGTTTTCCTGGCGGCGGTCTCGGCCGCCGCCCAGGATCCGACGCGGGACGACGTCCTGCGCGCCTTGCGGAAAGCCGCCGCCTTCTACCACGAGAAGGTGTCGCCATACGGCGCCTATCACTTCGCCTACACCGAGGACCTGGGCTACGGCCGCTCGGAAGCCTCCGATAGCCCGACCCGCCCCGAGGTGCAGCGCGAGGGAACGCCCAGCGTGGGCGATGCCTTTCTGCGCGCCTGGGACGCGACCGGGGACCGCTATTACCTGGAAGCCGCGCGGCGCGTGGCGCACGCCTATGCCTCGGGCCAGTTGTGTTCGGGCGGCTGGGACTATACCATCGAGTTCGACCCCGCCAAACGCAAGCAGTTTGCCTACCGCGAAGACAACAACTGCGCGGCTTCGGGCGTCACCAACCTCGACGACAACGTAACGCAGTCCGCCATCCGCTTCCTGATGCGCGTCGACCGCGAGCTGAACTTCGAGGACAAGCGGATTCACGAGGCCGCGCTCTACGCTCTCGAGCATCTCATCAAGGCGCAATACCCCATCGGCGCCTGGCCGCAGCGCTACCGCGAGTTCCCCGACCCCGCCAAGTTTCCCGTCAAGCGCGCCAGCTTTCCGGATACGTGGTCCCAGAAATGGCCCGGCTCGAACTACCAGACCCACTACACCTTCAATGACAACTCGATCATCGACATGATCGACGCCATGCTCGAGGCGGGGCGGATTTACCGGGATCCCCGGTATTTGGCCTCGGCCGAGAAGGGCGGCGAGTTCATCCTGCTGGCCCAGATGCCCGATCCGCAGCCGGCCTGGGCGCAGCAGTACGACGCCAACATGCAGCCGGCCTGGGCGCGCATCTTCGAGCCGCCCTCGGTGACCGGCGGCGAATCCCAAGGCATCCTGCGCATGCTGATGGTGCTCTATGGCGAAACGGGCAAGCGCAAGTACCTGGAGCCGATCCCGCGCGCCCTGAGCTACTTCCGGAATTCGGTGTTGAAGCCGGAACAGATTCCCGGCCGCGCGGGGGGCCGCGCGCCGCAGCCGGCCATTGGCGGCGGCGACCTGGGCAACTGGCGCCGGGAAGGCCCGATCATGCTGGCCCGCTTCTACGAGCTCAAGACCAACCGCCCGCTCTACATCACCAAGGGCACGCGTGTCAGCGTGCGCGGAGAAGGCACAAAGCTGATTGATGGCTACGAACTCAGCTACAGCCCGGCCTCGGTCATCCAGCACTACGGCGTGGTCACCAGCGGCGAGGAACTGCCGCGCATCGAAGCCGAGTATCAGCGCGTTTCCGCGGCCGCTCCCGCCACCCTGCGCCGGCCGGACAAACTGCGCGGCCTTTCGCCCTGGAGTGAACGCCCGGCGCGGCCGCGCCGGGCCGCCGATCTGGCCGGGCGCGTCAAAGCCGCCCTCGCCGGAATGGATGCCCGCGGCGCCTGGGTGGAAGACGGCGTGATCGGCAAGCCCGACCGCCTGGTGGAGGTCTTCGCCGCCAAGGACATGGTGGTGACCATCGGCGGCCGCGCCATGCCGCTCAAGGAAGACGAGACCTTGCAGATCTTCCAGGGGCCGCAGCCGCCCAAGGAGCGCATCGTCCGCAGCCGGACGTTCCACGCCAATATCGCCCTGTTTTGCGAATACCTGGCGGCTTTGAGCCGTTAGGCCGGCGCCGCCGCGGACACCGGCGGCTTGAGCGCGGAGTCCGCGCGAGGTACTCTTTTCGTCCTGAAGTGCCGATATAAGAACTTTCCGGGGGAGCGGCCCGGAGCGGCTGGCCCTCCCAATCAGGCGCCTGCAATTCATCCGTGACTTCACCGGCCTTAGTGTGGATACTTCCGATTGCCGCCGGG
>CAKZVG010000130.1 GCA_937921835.1 uncultured Bryobacteraceae bacterium
GCTCGCTGAAACCGGCCCAGAAGCAGAAGGGCGCGCCCGCCGGGCGGTCCTTGAGGAACGCCTCGAAGTTGGCCGCGTAGTCGATTTCCGAGATGCCCTCGCCGGGGGGCTTCAGCCGGAGCTGGTTGAACTCGGGCCCGCACGGGTTGTGCTGGCGGCCGGCGGCGCGGAAGTTGCCCGGCGCCCAGCCCTTTCCGGTGAATCCGGTGCGGTAGCCGCCGGCTGCGAGCAGGTCCGGATAGCCGGTGAGTTCCTTCCACCACACGGTGTGGTTCATGGAGGTCTCGCGCAGGCGGTAGAAGGGCTGGCCGGTGAGCACGCTGGCGCGCGAAGGCCCGCAGGAGGGCGTCGAGACGAAGGCATGGGTGAACAGCACGCCCTCGCGCGCGACGCGGTCGAAGGCGGGCGTGCGGACGAACTTCGATCCGTACGCCCCGGCGTGGATCCAGGACTGGTCGTCCGAGATGCAGAACAGGATGTTCGGGCGCCTGGCGGGCTGCGCCAGCAAAGGCGCGGCGGCGGCGGCGAGGAAGTTCCTCCGGCTGGGACGTTGCATAGCTGGGACCAGTGTAGCGCAAACCGCGCGGTCTTCATTGTAAGCGGTTGCAGGGCTGCTCCCGGCGCACTATAGTGAGGGATGAAACGATGACCCTCGAAGAGGTGGCGCGGCGGGCGAAGGTCTCCACCGCCACGGTGTCACGGGTGTTGAACAACCTGGACGTGGTCCGGGAATCCACGCGGCGCAAGGTGCTTCAGGCGGCGGCGGCGCTCAACTACCATCCCAACCTCAACGCGCGCACGCTGGCGGGGGGCAAGAGCCGCAGCATTGGGGCGATCGTCTCCAACCTCTCGAACCCCTTCTTCGTGGACGTGCTGCGGGCGCTGGACGCGGCCGCCCGCGAGCGCGGCTACGACGTGCTCATCGAGCACACCGACTACCGGGTGACCCGGCTGCGCGCCGGCGTGCGCTCCCTGATCGGAAAGCGGGCGGCGGGACTGGCGTTGATCGTCTCCGAGATGGACCCGGCGGTGATCGAGGAGATCCGCGCCAGCGGACTGCCGGCCGTTTACTACGACGTCGGAGCGGCCGGGGGCAAGACCACCAACATCCGCGTGCGCTATGAAACCGGCATGCAGCGCGCCGTGCAGTATCTGTATTCACTGGGCCACCGCCGGATGGCGTTCGCCGGCCACCACGCCGCGCTCAGCCCGCTCGAGGTCCGCAAGAAAGCTTTCCTGGCGGCGATGAAGCGCTACGGCCGCCAGGTGCAGTCGCGCGCCGCGCTCAGCCACGACAGCCCGGCGGGCGGGGCGCAGGCGGTGCGCGAACTGCTGGGCTCGGGTTTCCGGCCGACGGCGATCGTGTGCGTCAACGACTACATGGCGATGGGGGTGCTGCGCGAGCTGCGCGCGCGGGGCGTGGCCGTGCCCGGCGACGTGTCGGTGACGGGTTTCGACAACATCGAACTGGCCGAGTTCACCAACCCCGCGCTGACGACGCTCGACATCCCGCGCGCCGCCATCGGACGGATGGCGCTCGAAGCGCTGCTTCAGGAGGAAGGAAGCGAGACGGCGCCCCGCGAGGTGCTGCTCGATCCCGAACTCGTGGTGCGCGATTCCACCGGTCCGGCGCGATAGCCGCGGCTCAGCGGTGCCAATAGACGTCCCAGCCGAGGTACTTCGAGGCGGCTTCGTGGACGGCGGCGGCGCATTGCGACAGGCTGGCCGCCACGTGGTGTTCGAAGCCCCGCTCGCAGATGAAGCGCAGCAGTTGCTGGAGCCGCTCGATCCTCACCACGCCCACGCCGCCGAAGGTTTCAAGTGGATCGGACGTGAAGGCCCCTTCGCCCAGATAGCCGCGGATCCGGCCCGCGCGGTCGTCGGTCGAGAAGCGGCAGAAGGTCATGGGGCCCGCCTTCACGCGCCCCACGCAGGTGCCGAAGGTATTGAGCTTGCCCACCGAGCCGGCGATGATCGCCTGATAGTCCATGCGCACATCCTCGAAGAAGTGTTTGGGCAGATTCGAGCAGTGGAAACAGACCGCCTTGTCGGGGTCCTCGCCGTAGTTGTTGTTCCAGTCGAGCAGCGCGCTCGGGGCGCCGGAGGCCAGGCGCAGGGCGTGCATCGCCACGGCGCCCGGGATATCCACCTCACAGGCGCTCGACATCAGCCCGTCGCTCATCATGCTCATGATGGTGCAGGGCACGACGCCAAAAAACTCCTCCATCGAAGTCCAGCATTGAATCGCGCTGATGGAGAGTTCGTTGGCGCGCATCCAGTCCTCGATGACCGCTCCCAGCTTGGCCATGCGCAGCAGCGCATCCTCGGGGATGCCGGCGGTGGAGACGTAGGCGCGGATGGCCGCCAGCTTGGCCTGCGCGGCGGGATCGCCGTCCCGCATGCGCCCGATGCGGCCGAAGATCTCCGAGAGATCGATGGGCTCGATCGAGATGCCGTGGTTCTCGAGCAGCTTCTCGCTGTAGCGGACGGTGTTGAAGGCCGCCGGGCGCGCGCCGATGGCGCCCACTCGCAGCCCGCGCAAGCCCTTCACCACGCGGCAGACGGCGGCGAACCAGTCGAGGTCGCGCCGGAAAGCTTCCGAGTCCGGCGATTCGGTGTGCAGCGTGGTGAGCGAGTACGGGATGCCGTACTGCTGAAGGTTGTTGCACACCGACATCTTGCCGCAGAAGCTGTCGCGGCGGTCCGCTATGGTCATGCGGCCGGCTTCGTCGGGGAAGGCTTGCACCAGCACCGGCACGTTGAGCCCCGCCAGGCGCAGTGTTTCGGCCACCGCCTTCTCGTCGCCGAAGTTGGGCAGCGCGACGATGACGCCGTCGATGTCCGCGGCGGTTCTGAACAGATTCGCGCACACGCGGGCTTCGGCGCGCGTTTCGACCGCGCCGTACTTGGTCTGCTCCGGCGTGGGGCAGACGGTCTTGTATCCCGCCGCCGCGAGGGCCGCCAGCATCTGTTCGCGGCCGCTCTTGGCCAGGTGGTCTGGGAAGAAACCGCGATTACCGGTGATGAGTCCGAATGTCATGATGTACCCCTTGATTCACTTTTTCCCGGGACGGAACTTGTAGGAATAGCCGCCACCCAGAATGACGAGCAGCAGCCCCCACCACAGAGCGGGGCGCAGTTCGTGGAGCACGGTGGGATGGGCGGGCGGCCGGGCCAGTTCCCACAGGCCCGCGCCGAGAATCAGCACGCCGTAACACAGCACCAGCGCGCCAATGAAGAACCAGATCGAGATGCCGGTGGATGGTTTCGTGTTCATCGCGCCTCACCAGAACAGGATGTTGAGAATGCCGAATGCCGCCGCCACCACCGCCGCCCAAAACCACGGGCGCTGAAGCAGCGGATAGCGTTTGTCCGAGGGCACGTCGGTGCAGCCGTACACCAGCCCGGCGAGTTCGGCCTCGGGTTTCGGCCGCGTCGCCAGGCTCACCGCCACGGTCACGCCGACGCAGATCAGCCAGCACCACAACGCGCGGTACATGTTCTCGGCCATGTCCCGGGCGTTGGCCGAGAGCGCGATGATGGAGAGCGCCGAAGGATCGATCTTGACCCAGGCCCACATGCCGATCGAGGACACGGTGCCCGCCAGCAGGCCCCAGAAGCCGCCCGCCGGCGTGGC
>CAKZVG010000131.1 GCA_937921835.1 uncultured Bryobacteraceae bacterium
TCGGTTTTCGAGGAGCGGTTGCAGCGCAGATCGAGATCGTAGGCGATCATCTCCAGGAACTGATCGGCCGTAATCCGGGAATTGAAGATGAAGGCGAACTCGATGAACTGGGACTCCAGAAAGTCGCGCAGGCACTCCAGCATGGTGGTCTTGCCGGTACCCACCTCGCCACTGAGTACAATGAACCCCTTGCGGCTCTGGATCCCATAGATCAGGTTGGCCAGCGCCTCCTCGTGCTGTGCGCTCCGGTAAAGGTAGGCCGGATCGGGACTCAGATTAAATGGGTTATCCGATAAGCCGAAAAACGCATTGTACATATAGAGCCCGTGCGGGGTGCCGGAACGGCCGAACACCTGTCATTGTAACATGCTCCCGGAGTCCGCCCCTATTTGCTCTTCACCTTCCCGCCGCCGGCCGGAAGTGCAGGTCCACCGTGTAGAGTGGAAGGTCAACGCGCACGAAGTACCGCACCTCCACCAGGAAGCGCTCTCCGGACGGCTGCACCCGCACCTGGTCCAGGCGGACCGGCAGGCCCATGCGCGCCGCGCGGTTGGCCGCGCTGACGCGGACTATCTCCGCCGAGCTGTTGTGGATGTCGGAGTGGGCGGCGAGATCTTCAAGGTACCGCTGGTACTCCAGGTTGCGGAAGTAGGGGGGCAGCATGACCGCCGCGAACAGCCCGAGAACGGCCAGCACCGCCACGCCCGCCGCGATCCGCAGATACCTGGTCACCGCTTCCTCTCCTCCAATTTCGCGAGTTCCTTCCATAGATCATTGTGCGCTTTCCAGCGCGCCCGTTCAAAGCCTGACACCGCCACCTCCGGGACCCGTAGCGTCCCGTGGCCGTAAGGGCAGATGTATTCGGTGCGCGGAGGGCCGAACAGCACCAGGCTGGTCCAGGAGCCTTCCGTAACCGGCATGCGCAGCCGCCGGAGACAGGTGCGGCACCGGTAACGATGTTCGCGAGCCACCAGGAACAGGGCGCCCACGCCGAGCAGCCCGAAAAGGATCGCCCGCATGGTGTAGGGAAGGTGTTGGGTGAAAGGATCGGTCAACCACGGCTCGCGCGGCGGCGGGAAGAAGGCATCCGCCAGGCGCCACAAGAACCAGAGAGCGGTGGACGAGGCGAGCAGTTTGGCCAGCAGAAGACCCCAGTATTTCATATAGTTCCTTCGATGCCGGCCGGCAGCGCATGGTTCCTGGAGGCGTCCCCGCCCGGGCGCTCAGAAAGGTCCGTCCGGCCCGGCGCATGGGACGGGCTGACCGGAAGCGGCGCCCGGGATCCGGTGTCCCCATGCCCGGCGAAGCGCGCGCTAAGATCACCGGCGTCATGAGCTGGCGGACCCCGACGGATGCGGCTTCGTTCAGGTCGAGCCCTTACGCAAGAGGTTGGAATGCAGGGCAGCCCGGTTTCCATTGACGGCGGCGGGCAGCGCGAGTTCCGTGAGCAGCCGGAACAAACCGGACCCGAAACGGACCAGCCACCCCGAACCGCGCCAGTTGTTCGGCACGCCCGGGTATCTCTGCCGGATCGTCGTCACGAGCATGGATGGATCGTTGGACGCCTTGGTTTGCCTCGACAGCCAGCTCGCGGGCGCCGGGAACCTGATCAGGGACCCCAACCACGATGCCGGGCTGGCGGAGCACCCGTTCAGGTGTTGGATGAGAACCGGCAGATCGTTCCAGATCGTGACGCAGGCTTAAAATCTGAACTGCCGGCTGCAACGGTTCCACCGCGGGGAGGGCCAACCAGCCGGCCCGGGGCGACACGCTGGCTTTGGGGGGCGCTCCTCCGCCGGCGCCGGTGCGATGAGCCGGCCTCGGCGGCCCGCTCAGCGGCAGGCGGAGAGGATCCGCGAGGGATAGCAGCTTTGCCGCACCCGCCGGTCGCGGATGATGCGCAAGCCGGCGCGCCGGAGGAGTTCCGGAGCCGCCTGCTCAATCTGGCGCCCCCAGAACGCGGGCAGCGCGCCGCCGCAGAGGCGGTAGACGGAGTTGAAGAACGGGTCGTTCTGTCCGATGAGCACCATGGTCAACCGGCCGCCGTCGCGCAGGACGCGCCGGAATTCGGCCATGGTGGCCAGCATATCCTCGGAGCCGAGCAGTTCGAGCAGGTAGCAGCAGATGACCGCGTCGAAGGATTCGTCCCGGAAGGGCATGCGTCGCGCGTCCACCGCCTGGCAAAGCACGCGGGCGTGCGGGAACTCCCGGCGGACGCGGCGCTGCGTGCGGGCCGCCATGTTGGGGGAAAGATCAAGCCCCAGGGTGGCGCCGTTGGGGTTGGCGCGCACCAGGCGGCGGAACATCTCGCCCGAACCGGTCGCCACCTCCAGCACGCGCATGCCGTCGCGCACGCCCGAGTCCTCGAGCGCGCAGCGGTGGGCCTTGGAGTGGAACAGAAAGGTCGAGATGGGATAGACGCCGGCCACGCGGTCGTAGATCCGGCGGGTTCTGCCCGCGATGGTGTGGGGCAGCCGGTCGGAGCGCCCGTTGGCCGGCGCGAGAATCACGCGGCGCTGTGCCGCTTCCATGGTCGAGGTGTTAGAGGGGTCGTTCATCGTGTTTGGACGCTTGGGTAGTGGCCTGAGGCCGCGGCCGCATCCGGCTGCGGGTGCAGGTCCGGGAGCTCGATATGGGTCTTGGTGCCCGCTCCGGGCCGGCTGTCGATGTACATCCGGTAGTCGTTTCCGAACAGGACCTTGAGGCGCGCGTTGACGTTGCTGACGCCGATGCCGTGTTCGAGCAGGGTGGCGAGGCGGGCTTCGGAGATGCCCACGCCGTCGTCTTCCACGCGCAGTTCCAGGCGCTGGTTCACCAGCCGGCCGCACACGCGGATGGTGCCGCCTTCCACCTTGCCGCTCAAGCCGTGCCGGATGGAGTTCTCCACCAGCGGCTGGAGGAGCATGCTCGGGACCAGCCGGTCGAGCGTCTCGGGGTCCACTTCTTTCTCGAAACGCAACTTGTCGCCGAAGCGGACCAGTTCGATGGCCAGGTAGTCGTCGATGAAAGCGAGTTCCTCGCGCAGCGGGGTGAAAGTCTCGTGTTTGCGGAGCAACTTGCGCAGGATGCTGGACAGCTTGTAGACCACCAGGCGCGCCTGCTCGGGGTTGGTGCGGATCAGCGAGGACACCGAGTTCAGGGTGTTAAAGAGGAAATGCGGGTTGATCTGGCTGCTGAGGGCTTCCAGCCGCGCCTCGTTGAGCAGGCGCGCCTGCGCCTCCAGCTTGGCTTCGTTGCGGGTGTTGTTCCAGATCTTGAGCGGAAGCGTGACGGCGAAGAGGGTGGTGGCGTAGACGGCGGCGATCGCCAGCGGGTGCGGGTCTTCCCAATTGGGGTGCAGCGAAAAGACGGTGCCGGCGCCGAAGATGCCGCGCATCGACCAGCGCAGGAACTCGGCGAAGAGAATGGCGGCCAGCAGGGAGAGGTGAAAGAGCGTGCGGCGGTAGTCGTGCTGCCTGCCGCGCAGCAGGCGGTAGAGGCCCAGATCAAGAAACGGCGAAAAGCGCCAGATCTCCTCGTGGTCCGGGGCGCAATCGCGCAGCAGTCCTCCCAGCACTCCCACCAGCGCGAACAGCGGCATGGAGAGGAACTCGCCGTGAAACATGGCCGGGGTGGAGATAAGCACGCCGGCCAGGAGCCCGCTGACGTAGCCGCCCACAATGCCCGCGATGAGGCTGGACTCGAAACCCAGATCCACCGCCTGGTAGCTGTTGTGGGTGAGGACCCGGACTCCCACGCCGGCGCCGAACAGGAGGGCGATGCCAAGCGCCAGCCGTATGCGCTGGGCGAGGGTGCGCTCCTCGCGCATGAGCAGCTTTTTGAAGGCGGTGAAGCGGACCAGAATGCTGGCGGCGGAAGCGGCCACCGCCAATTTCACGAGAAGAACGACGAGCTGCTGGTCGAGATGCACGGGCGGCGGTGAATGCATTCAGTCCTGCCGATCATTATAATGAACCTTAGCCGCCGAAAATGAGGCATGGAAGGAAAGCGGTCCGCGGGCCCGAAGGATTATGCGCCGCCGGAACGGCCCCGGCGCCCGGCGCGCGGCTCAACAGCATGTATTTCTCTCCGCCATCACCGGTCCGGAAGATCGCGGAAGCCGACTTCCCATGCCGCTTCGGCCGCTTCCGGATCTACGGCTTTGAAAGTGGTCCCGACGGCCGCGTCGAAGAAGCGGTGGTTTTGAAGATGGGCGAGGTCGCCAGCGGCCCCCCGCCGCTGGTGCGGATTCATTCGCAGTGTCTCACCGGCGACGTGTTCCACAGCTTGCGCTGCGATTGCCGCGCGCAGCTCGAGCTGGCGCTGGCTCAGATCGCCGGGGAACGGCGCGGGCTGCTGATCTACGAACTCAAGGAGGGCCGCGGCATCGGACTGCTCAACAAGCTGCGGGCCTACGAGCTACAGGACCACGGGGCCGACACCGTGGAGGCGAACGAGAAGCTGGGCTTCGAAGCCGATTTGCGCAACTACGAACTTCCCGCCCGGATCCTGGAGTACTTTGGAGTGCGCCGGGTGCGCTTAATGTCGAACAACCCGGACAAGATCCAGGCCGTTGAGCGGGCCGGGATCGAGGTGGCCGAGCGTGTGCCGTGTCTGGTGCCTGTGCTGGCCACCGCCGAGGAATACCTCCGTACGAAGAAGGAAAAGATGGGCCATCTGCTAGAAGGCTTCTGAAATCAAGGTGGCGTTCTGGCGGCCGGCGGGTGCGCGGGTTAAGGGGCGACCGGACAGTGGGGATGAAGTTTGCTCACCGCCTGCGCGGGTAGACCCCTGCGGCTTTGGATGGAGGTTGACGAACAAACCAAACGCGAGATCAGGCTGGGTATGCGCCGAATTGTGGAGCGTGGGGCCTGGCGCGTCCCCGGCCTCAGCCCGGGACGCGCGCGGCGAGCGACACCACTTTGGAGAAAATGATGTTAATGCCGTCGCCCA
>CAKZVG010000132.1 GCA_937921835.1 uncultured Bryobacteraceae bacterium
GCCGGCCGCCACCACCACCTGTCCGGCGCCCGCCGCGCCGGGGGGGAGTTCGAGGAACTTCGCCACCAGGCGGTCGAACAGAGCGGTGGGCAGCGCCGCGGGGCCGCCACCCGGCAGGGGCGTGAAGATCTTGCCGCAAGGGGAATAGGCCGGCACACGCCGGGAGTCTCCGCCCGCGTGAACGATCAGCACGCGCAGCCCGCCGAGCACGGACCAGGGATCGCGCGCGGAGCCGCCGGCCGCTTCGCGGTTCAGAATCTCGATCAGGCACTGAATGGTGCTGCCGCCGCTGCCGATGCGCCGGCCATCAGGATCGGGAAGGGCCAGCACCTCGCGGAACCGGTCAAGCTGTCCGGCGGCGCGGCGCGGCTGGAGTTGCGCGCCATAGGCCGCGGCCTGTCGTGGATTGGCCGCCGTCACCACCAGGTAGTCCCAATTCCGCGCGCCCGGGATCATCGTGAGTTAGCGATTATAGCACGAAGTAATTAATCAATTGAATACATATATTTGTATTTACTTCATCGATAACTGGAAAGCGGCCCCGGGCTCAACCTTGGCGGGCAGGTGTATACTGGCGGATGCGGGACCCAGATCGCTTATGCGAGTCAGCCGCCTGCGCGAAGGCGCCATTATGTGCAACGAGCCGGGATGCCTCTCGGCTGCGTCTTTCCTGGTGGACAGCCGGGAGGAGGGGGCCCGCGGCCCCGATTTCCTTGCCGCGTACTGCGGTGAGCACGTGAAGCGCTTCCTGCCCCAAACGCAGGCCGGTGAGGCGCCGCGTTCCGAGCGCAAGCGCAGCGTGGCCGCGGCGGGAGCCGGACAGGCGCGCAAGCTGGCCTGAGCGGCCGCGCCGGACGGCAAGTTCCGTTCAAAACTGGAGCCGGAAACCCAACTGGACCGAGCGCGCGCCGCCGCTCTGCAACCCCGGCGCCAGGCCGCTCGCCGGGCTGCCGCTTCCCAGCATCAGGTTGAGCATCGAGGGCGGCTCGCCGAACAGCGGATTCACCAGGCGCCGCGCAGGGTCCGCAAAGCTCGGATGGTTGAGCGCGTTGAAGGCCTCGATGCGGAATTGCAGAGAGCGGCTCTCGCTGAGCGTGAAGGTCCTCCTCACGGCCACGTCAAGCTGCCACATTCCGAAGCCGGCCAGGGCATTCCTCCCCAAGCTGCCCTGCCACGGACCACCGGGCGCACGGAAGGCCGCACGGTTCAGCCGCCTGCCGCCGGGCGCGAGTGGGTCGTCGGTCCAGGCCGTGGCGACCACCAGGTCCGGCCGGAAGACGTTCGCGAAGTTGACGCCGGTATAGTGATCGTTGGCCAGCACGTTCACCGGAAAACCCGAGCGCGCGCGGAACATGCCGTCGAGCGCCCAGCCCTGGATCCACGGGGCGCGGCGCGGGTTGGCGGCCAGGGCGCCGGGATCGCAGGTAAAGGCGGCGCTGAGCGAGTGCCGTACGTCGAAGTCCGACGAAGCCCGGTCGCGCTCCCGCTCCGCGCCCGGCCCGGCCCAGTGGAGCGCGTAATCGCTCGAGCTGTTGTCGATGGAGTGCGACCAGTTGTAGGAGACCAGCGCCTGCACGCCCCGCGACATCCGCCGCCGGTACTGGGCCTGTAGGGCGTGGTACTCCGAGGCGCCGTAGTTGGTCGCCAGCGCGACCCAGAGCGCGTTATTGGTTCCCGGCCCGCCCATTTCGCGCCGTATCAGGTTCCGCCCGGCCGAGCCCGTATAGGCCAGGGAGATCGCGCCGCCGCCCGGCAGTTCGCGCTCGGCCGAAGCGCTCCAGTGCTTGACCCGCGGCAGGCGCAAGTCGGGCATGAAACCATAGCTCATCTGCATCGAGAAGGGCGCGTGGCGGCCGCTGGCCCACTGCGCCACGTGCAGCGGCCCGCCGTTCACCAGGTCGGTGGCGATGCTGAAGCTCGAGTCGTAGTAGATTCCGGCGCCGGCGCGGACCACGGTCTTGCCGTCGGCGGAGACCTGCCAGGCGAGTCCGCCGCGCGGGGCGAGGTAGGCGTAACGCCGCCGCCATATCTCCCGTTGGGCGGGCGCGATGGTCGGACCGCCAGGGTGAAAGAAGTACTGCGGACCGTCCGCCGCGGGCGGGGGACTGTACTCCCAGCGCAGCCCGTAGCTCGCCGTCAGGCGCCGGCCAAGACGCCAAGTATCCTGCGCGAAAAGGGACAACTCCGCGAGAACGTTCGCGCTCTCGTAGGCCGGGCTGGAGGCGATCCACAGGTTGCGGGCCGAGACGAGATCCGCCGTGGCATCGGCCAGCACGCTCAGCGCGCCGCTGGGCTGGCGCCGCCGGGGCGACAGGCGGCGGTAATCGAGCCCGAAGCGCGCCGAGTGCGGCGCGAGGTTCACGCTGGCCGTCTGGACGAACTGGAACTGGGACTGCGCACTGCCGCCTTCCTCGCCGAGCGCGACCTGTCCGGCGCCCGCGATGGAAACCCGCACGAAGCGCTGGCACAGGCCGGCGACGCCCAGCAGCCCGAGGGTCACCGGCTCCATCCAGCACTCGGGAGCGGAGGCGCCGCTGTCCAACCGCCAGGAGGAGGAGATCCGGGCATACGAGAAGTTCCAGCGCGAATCGAGAATCAGCGGCGGAGCCAGGCGGGCGTTCACCCCGAAGGTCGCCACCCGCGATCCCATGTCCAGGCGGGTGGCCTGAAACGCGCCGTATTCGCTCGAGGAAGGTGCCTGACCGTAACGTCCGAAAAGAGTGATGGCGTCCGAGAGGGCATGATCGGCGCGCACGCTGCCGGAATCGAAACTCGCCGGGCGGCGGCGGCGGCCGTTCCACTCCGCCAGGTCCTGGCCGAGCGCCGGACCGTTGGGCGCGGGGAAGAGATCCAGGACGCGGCTGGTCCACCCGGACGCCGCCCAGGCAGCGGCGGAATCCCGCGCGGGAACCGGGGCGCGCAGGACGAAGGGCTGCCGCAGGCGCAATCCCTCGTAGGAGGCGAAGGCGAAGGTGCGGTCTTTGCGCAGCGGCCCGCCGGCGTTGGCGCCGAAGTGCGTCAGCCGGGGCCGTTCGGCGCCCAGGCCGCTGCGGTTGGCGAACCAGTCGTTGGCCTCCAGCGCCTCGGAACGGAAATAGCCCAACGCGGCGGCGTGAAACCCGTTGGTGCCGGAGCGGCTGCTGAGCGACACCTGTGCGCCCGGCATGCGGCCGAACTCGGGCAGCGCTGAGGAGGTGAGCACGCGGAACTCGGCCAGGGATTCGAGCGGCGCGAGGCTGTGCAGGCTGCCGAAGGCGGTCATGACGGGCAGCGCGCCGCCGGTGGCTTGGGCGGGTCGTCCGCCGGCGCTCACGCCGGAATTCGCGCTCACCCCGTCGACCAGGAAGT
>CAKZVG010000133.1 GCA_937921835.1 uncultured Bryobacteraceae bacterium
CGAAACGACCGACCTCTCCGCCTCCGAACCCTCGCGGGCGAAAGAACTGCTGGCGCTCTGGGAGAAGGGGAACGCGGGCATGCAGCCCCCGCGCTGGGAAGACCGGCGCTGGGAAGGCGACGAAGTGCGTGGCGAGCGCAAGGGCCGCAAGCGGAAGAACTGAGTCCGGTTCCGGGCGGGCGTGGGATCCGGCGGCCATCGTCCGGGGCAGAGCAGGGGTGGCTGCCGGAGGGCAGCCGGAATGGTGCCCTAGCGTGGCCCCTGCGGCATGCCGGCGGCTGTCCGGCGCGCGCATCGTGGTGCTCTCCCATTCCGTGCCACCGAAGAGCGAGCGGATGTTCCAACGCAATTCCCGTACCGGGGTGTTCGCGCTTCCGGCAGTGGGTACGCCCGGCAACGCCGCCCGCACGCTGCTCCGCGGCCCCGGGATCAACAGCCGGGACGTGGCCGTCTACAAGCGCTTCCCGGTGATCGAGAGGATGGCTCTACAGTTGCGCTGGGAGTGGTAGAACGCCCTCAACCACACGCCGTACAGCGGACTCGACGCGGGCGCGCGGCGCAGGCGGCTGGTCCCGCCGCCGGTTCCGGCTGAGCGGCCCGGGGGATCCTGCGGCGAGGCTCGTGAACCGGCTGCCTCGCACAGCGATGCGGGTTTCAACCTCGGACTGGATACGGCATTCTCTTTGTACCGCCTGGCGCGAGATGGCACAGCGGTTCTTCTTCTTCGGAGTGCAAGCGTTCCGGGGCCGAAACGCCAACCCTGGAGAGGCGGACTTCTTGTTCGGGCGGGTCTCCTGGTGGTTGGCAGGCATGCAATAGACCGGTTTCGTTTTCTCCGGATGCAGCTCCATTTAAGGTAGGGCTTAACCGGGCATAGGACACGCCCCCGCCGTGTCCGCTGTGTCGTTGCAACCCAGGCGTCAACCGTGCTCGCGGCGTAAGTTCACCGGAATATGGCCCGATGAGTGGTACCTGGATTGCTGCCTCCCGATGTCTCACCCACTTCGGAGCCAGCTATGATGCCTCGCTTCGCATTGATGCTTCCGTTTGCACTCGCCGTACTGCCCGCTTTGGCGGCAGACGCCGTGTCCGTGGGAGTCAAGGCCGGGATTCCGGTCACGGACATTGTTCGCACGGCAGGGCAAATCGGTGGCCGGCCTTTCAAGGCGGACGTTCGCCGCTTCACGGTTGGCCCGGTTGTCAATATTCGTTTGCCGAAAGGCTTCGGTCTCGAAGCCGGAGCCATGTACAAGCGCTTCGATCAACAGGCAGGCCAGATACAAATTACCGGAGGCCCCACAACGCCGCTTCAGATGGAGAATTTGCCTTACTCGGCGACCGGGCAGAGCTGGGAATTTCCGGTTCTTGGCCAGTATCGAGCGGGCCGCGGGACCGTGCGCCCATATCTGGAGGCTGGCGTGTCGTTTAACAGCTTGCGTGATGTGTTCGCTCCATTCCGTCTGTCGATCACTTCCCCCCAAACGGCAACCTTCAGGCCGGGGGGCAGTTCGGAGTCGCGGACCGGATTCGTGGCGGGCGCCGGATTGGAGTTCAAACTACCTTTTGCCCGGCTAAGCCCGGGTGTCCGATTCACGCGCTATGGAGCCACGCGCGAGTGGCTGCCGAGCGCCGCCTCCACCGACTTCCTGCTCGGCTTCACCTTCTGAACATCCCACGGCCGCAGGGCCGTCAACAGGGACCGGTAACGGGCGCAGAGATGAAATGCTGTTGAGGACGTGGCTCGGCAGCCCAGGCCGAAAGCGAGCTGGCGCCTTGTGCCTGTTTCTGAGCATGGCTCCGGTTTCTGGCGATCAGTGATTTGGTGGCGGTGCGCTGGCTTCAGTCAGAAGGCTCGACCCCGTTGGAGAGATGAACCGGAACGCGGCGGGCATCGATGTGGGCAGCGCGAGGCATTCTGTGGCCGTGCCGGTGGGCCGCGACGCGGAGCCGGTGCCGGAGTTCGGGAGTTCCACGGCGGATCTGCACCGGATAGCGCAATGGCTGAACGCCTGTCAGGCCGCGACGGTGGTGATACAGGCTGCTGGGGTGTATTGGACGGCGCTCTATGGCGTGCCGGAGAGCTGCGGGTTCGCGGTGACCATGGTGAACGCGCGGCACACCAAGGGCTTGCCGGGAAGGAAGACAGACGTACTGGGGCGTCAGTGGCTACAGTGATGGCGTCGGCAACGGCGATTCCGCACCTGCAAAAAGCGCTGACAGCATCAGCACGGCGGGATTCAGGCCAGCCGTGAGGGGAGCGCACGCAGCCGCGAGGAGGCGTGGCGGCCCGAGTTGCTGTTCGTGCTGGAGCAAAGCCTGGATTTGTACGACACCGATCTGGAGAAGATCAAATCTACGGCAGAGCCGGCGCAACCCACACCGGAGCCGCGGCGGATGCGTGGCCCGCGGAAGCATGGCCGCGCTTCGATCCGCCTGGACGTTTGTTTCGGATTACGGGAGTGGATCGAACGCAACTCGACGGAGTGGATGTGCACACGGCGCAAGCCGCCCTTTCCGGAGTGGGGGTGAATATGAATTGCTGGACCAGCGAAAAGCAGTTCACCTCCTGGCTTGGCCTGTGTCCGGATCACCGGATCAGCGGGGGCAAAGCGCTCAAACGCGGGACCCGGCGGGTGGTGAAGCGAGCCTCGACGGCGCTGCGGCTGGCCGCATGGGGCCTGCTGCGCAGCCAGAGCGCATGGGGCGCAAAGCTCCGCCGCCTCCGCTCCCGGCTTGGGGTGTCCAAGGCGATCACGGCCATGGCGCGTTTGCTGGCACGGCGGATCTGCCGCATGCTCGAGTTCGGCCGCCAATACGTGGACAAGGGAATGGAACACTACGAAACCAAATACCGCCAGCAGCAGCTCCAATGGGTGGCCAAACAGGCGGCTTCACTCAACATGCAACTCATTCCCATTGCGGGAGTTGTCAATTAAGTTTCTGGAGAGGAAGCCGGGAGCGCCGCTATCGCAGCAGGTCTTTCGGGCGCACCCGCAGCTTCTCGAAGTCGGCGCCGGAGATGACGTAGTACCAGTCGGCGAAGCGGTTCGTCAGGTCCTTCGCCAGACGCTCGCCGGCCGCCGGGTCGCCGCCGTACTTGCGCGCGCGTTCGGCATCGAAGCTCACCGTGACGAACAGGTAGCGGTTTTCGCCGCCGCGCGCCGCCTTGGCGCCCGTCTCCGCGTCGCCCGAGGTGGCGACTTCGCCGAAACGCAGCACGTAGGAGAGCCCGTTGGCGGTCTCCGCCACCAGTTCGCCGGCGTTGGCCAGCAGGCGCCCGTTGGGCGTCAGGAAGAAGCCGCGCTGGCGCAGCGACATCGCCGTCTCCAGCGACAGCGTGAGCTGCCCGCTCCTGAGGTTGGCCGCCAGACTTGGCGGCTTGGGTCGGACGTCGACGATCTTAAGATTGTCGAGCGCCGACGTGAGCGCCGTTACCGCGGGCAGGTGCAGCCGCTCGCCGCCGGCTGCTTTCCACTCGCCGTCCACTCTGTGGATCGTTACCGTCTCGGCGTTGTCGAGTCTCCCGAGCTGCTCGTTGATCGAGTAACTGTTCACCGTTACCCGGCGCAGCGACGGCGCCACGATGCGCAGAAGTCCCGCGTCCACCCAGTCGGCAAAGCGCGCCGAGGGGTCGGCGTCGGTCTTCACCGCGTAGGTCCGCTTCTGCCCCGGCACCCGCACGTAGCGGAAGCCTTCTTTCCCTTCCACCAGCTTGCCAAGAATGAAATCCGCCAGCACTTCCTTGCGCGCATCGCGCAAGGTCACGCGCTTGCCCCGCCCCGTGAGCGAGGCGGTCTTCTGATCGAGCGGGTCGATGACGCCGAACGTCGCGTGGTCGGCCGCCGAATCCGAGCGCACAAGATCCTTGCGCAGGTCCACCAGCGCGGCGGCGGTTTTCACCAGCCGCTCGCCGGCGTCGACCACGTAGTTATGGTGCGAGGGCAGCACCCAGCGGCCCTTCTCGAACGCCACCTGGAAGGGGCGCGCCGTGGCGGTGGCTTCGTCGTAGTCGACCACCTCGATGGTCCGCACCTCGCGCGGGTCGGTGAACTTCGGGTAGAACGCCTCGCCTTGGTCGCTCAGAATGTCCGGCGAGCGGCTCTCCGGCTCGAAGACGGCGGCGGCAATCACCATTACGGCCGCGGCGGCGAGGAAGGCGGAGGTCTTCAGGGTGTCGTTCATGCCGTGCGCTCCTCCACCAGCCGGTCCACCGGAGTTCCGATGCGCTCGCGGCGCAGCC
>CAKZVG010000134.1 GCA_937921835.1 uncultured Bryobacteraceae bacterium
TTCCAAAGGCCGCCCGGTGGCCTGGTTCACCCCCGAGCAGCGCGCCCGGCAGCAGGCCGAAGAGCCGGATTACTGGGAGAAGAATCACTCCCCGTACCGCAACATGCGCCTGCCGGACCCCACTCAATACGCCTGGGCCAACGTTTACGGGCCGTTGCCGGAAGGCGACCGCGGCAGCGACGCCGTCATCGCCGATTCGGCCATCGCCGAACTTCGCAAAATGGCGGCCGGCGGCAAGCCGTTCTTTTTGGCGGTTGGTTTTCAAAAGCCGCACGTTCCGCTCACCGCGCCACGGGAGTATTTTGACCTCTACGATCCGGCCGCGATGCGGCTCCCGCCGGACTTCGACACCGAGCCGCGGCAGATCAAGGGAGTGCCGGGCGACGAGTTCCGGCAGAACATCGACCTGTTCGCCGGGCGCTCGTTCAGCGTCCTCGAAGCGCGCGAGGCCATGCGCGCCTACTATGCCTGCACCAGTTACATGGACGCGCAGATCGGCCGCCTGCTCGGTGAACTGGACCGCCTCGGGCTCGGCGGCAACACCATCGTCATGCTGTGGGGCGATCACGGCTGGCACCTGAGCGAAAAGGGAATGTGGGCCAAGGGGACGCTGTTCGAGGTGTCGGCGCGCGGCCCGCTGATCATCTACGATCCGCGCCGGCGGGCGCGCGGCCAGAGTTCGCCGCGGGTGGTGGAATTCCTGGACATGTACCCGACGCTGGCGGATCTGTGCGGGCTGCCGCGCCCCGCGCACCTCGAAGGCGTGCCGCTGACGCCGCTGCTCGAAGACCCGCGCGCCGCCTGGAACCGCCCCGCTTACACCGTGCAGGTGCGCGGCTGGTTCCTCGGCCGGAGCGTGCGCACCGAGCGCTGGCGCTACACCGAGTGGGACGAGGGCCGGCGCGGCGCGGCTCTTTATGACCTGGACCGGGATCCGCACGAAATGCGCAACCTGGCGGAGCGCCCCGAACACGCGGCCACCGTGCGCGAGTTGCAGGCGCTGCTGCGCGAAGGGCCCATCGCCGCGCGCAGGGCGTAGCGGCTCCCACGGCACCGAGTCCGGCGCGGCGCCTCCCGAAACCGTCCGCATGGGCGTGCGGCTCGTCCCGGCTTCAGGTGCTTACGCGCCGGTCTCAGGCTTCCGGTGCGGCCACTCTGCGGCTGAGGCTCTCAGACGCTTGCGGCGGCCGAGCGGCGGCGGCGCTGGTAGGTGCGGGCCAGTTCCAGGTAGACGCCCAGGTCGCGCTCCAGGTCCGACTGCGTACCGTCGAAATAGAAGTTGCGGATGGGAATCCCGCCCATGTCCCTGCTCAGCCGCGGGTAGATCGCTTCCGAGACGATGCCGTTCATGCAGGTGAAGGGACTGATGTCAAGGATGCCGTCGGCGCCCTTCCGGGCCAAGTAGACCGCCTTGCCGACGTTGAGCACCATTTCGCCGAAAGCTCCATCGGGCGGCAGATAGGGCCGCGCGCCTTCGAGGATGGTGTTGATGTCCGGCTCCTCGTACCCCTTGAGATCGTCCTTCAAGGGCGCGAGCAGCACCTTCTCGTCGTGATGCTGGACGTGCTTGCGGAGCATGGCGCCCAGCATCCCCAGGCTGATCCGTTTTCCCGTGAGCTTGAGCTTGCGGAACTGCTCGGCGATGGTGTACCAGACCCATTCGCCGACGTCGCTCAGCCAGGCTTCGGCGCCGAACTGCTCCATGCGGCGGATGATGTCCTCGTTGGAGAACGTATTCAGGCGGCAAAAGATCTCGCCCACCACGCCGATCAGCGGCGTATCCGGATCGCGGCGGATGGCGACCGAGCGGAAGCGGTCGCGGCAGCGAGTCATGGCGTCGCGCAGGGCCTTCAACTGCACGGACGGCTTGAGCGGCGCTCTCTCAGCGGTGCGGCACAGATCGTCGAGGCACTCCTCGTAGACCCGGTCCGTGGCTCCTTTCTCGATCTCGTGCGGACGCGTCTTCAAGAGCAGTTTCTGGAGCGCGTCGCCCGCCACGAGCAGCCGCCAGCCGGTGCGCACGAAAGGCTTGGCCAAGTTTCCCAGGCCGGCGTAAGAGTTCTCGCTGGTGGGCGACAGGACCTCGGTCTGCCGGTAGCCGCAGGAATCGAGGACGCTGCGCAGATAGGGGGCGTACTGGCCGAAGCGGCAGGGACCGTCGGCGGTGGGCATGAAGAAGACGATCTTAGAGGGGTCGACGCCCGGCTGCTCGAGCACCTTCATGAAGTCACCCACCGTCACCTTGGCCGGATAACATTCGTCGCCCGAGGTGTAGCGTCCGCCGAGTTCGAGCGTGCGGTGGTCCGAGGGGGGCGTGATGTCGGCGTCCACGCCAAGCGCCCGGAAGCCGGCGGCGAAAGCCCGGGCGCTGCCGTAGGCCATGGGCGGGATGTAGACTTTCTTGCCCGCTAGCGGGTTCCCGCCTGCATCGCCTTCGCGTCCGGTTTCCCGACTGGCTGTTGGGAGTTGTAGCATCGCAATATCCCCTTACTGTCCAGGTACGCTTCGCAGCGCGTCATATAGCCCGCGTCGTTGCCGTGCCCGTCGAATTGCAGCACCAGCATGGGCGCGCCGGCCGTCTGCCGGGTGAAATGCTTGATGTAGGAATCGGGGCCGCACTTGAAATTCGAAATGTAGATAAGGTGCAGGTTCGGCCGCTGGCTGGCCAGCCGGGCGGCTTCCAGGATCTTCTGACCCGAGGCCCAGTACATGTTCCGGTGCAGATCCTCGACGCGCTCGCGCCCGGTGACCAGGAAATCGATGGGGATGACGTTGGCGCCGTAATTGTTGCGCAGCTTGCGCGGGATGTCGCAATTCACGTTGCGGTCGTAGATGTTGTAGCCGCGCCCGATGAGAACCAGCCCCGGCTCGCCGGTTTCATCCAGCTTCGCCAGCGCCCTCCGCCCGGCTTCGATCAGTCCTTCCTGGAAGCGGCGCTGCGCGCGGTAGGCGGCCTCCACCGCGCAGTCGCTGACGCCGCGCTCCACGCCCAGCCGCTGGGCGACCTCGGCCAACGCCTTCTTGATGTGCGCCGGGCCGAGCTGGAAATGCAGGCTGGGCGCCAGGAACTGGTGCGCGTGGGCGTCGAGTTTGGGCGCAGAACGCAACACCCAGGGCAGGGTCTGGTTCCAGGGGCACATGTGCGCCACGCAGGCCGAGTCTTCGTGCGATTCCGCGTCGAGAACGTTGGGCACCAGCACGTAGTCGACGCCCAGGTCAAACAGCGCCGCGACGTGGCCGTGCGCCACCTGCACCGGGAAGCACGGCTGCGCCAGCGCCAGTTCGACCCCCTCGGCGGCGATCCGCGGGTCGGTGGGGCGCGACAGCACCACGTCCACGCCGATGTCGCTCAACCAGCGGTGCCAGAAGACATACCGGTCGAAGGTGGACATGGTGCGGGGAACGCCCACATGCAGCCGCCCCGGCTTCAGGTTCGGCGCCTGGTTGAGCGGCTCACCGGTGATCTCCTCGATCAGCCTCTCGCGCAGCGCGAACAGGTCCTCGATCACCGGCTTGCGCGAGCTCTTGGACGCCTTACGGTAGCGGTCCGAGCACTTATCGCCCCAGAAGCTCTTTTGCCCCTCGATGGTGAATTCCTTGATGTCGCACTGGTTGGTGCAGGCTTTGCAGACGAAGTCGCGCGACTTCATTTCCAGCTTGCTGAGATCGTAGCCGCGGAAGCGCGTCACGCCCCGGGTGGCCTCGTGCCACTGGCGCGCGATCAGCGCCATGCCGATGGCGCCCATGACGCCGTTGTAGGGCGGCACGGTGATCTTCTTGCCCAGCACGGAGGCGAAGGCGGCGGTGACCGCGTCGTTGTACGCCGTTCCGCCTTGGAAGTAGATGACGTCGCCGATCTTGCGCCCGCGCACCACGCGGTTGAGATAGTTCAGCGCGATGGAATAGGCCAGCCCGGCGACCAGGTTGGGCACCGTTTCGCCCTTGTGGAGGTAGCCCGTGACGTCCCGCTCCATGAAGACCGTGCAGCGCTCGCCCAGTCGCGTGGGGCTCGGCGCAGAAAGCGCAAGTCGTGCGAACTCGCCCTTGATCGAGATGCCCAGCTTTTCGGCCTGCTCTTCGAGGAAGGAGCCGGTGCCTGCGGCGCAGGCCTC
>CAKZVG010000135.1 GCA_937921835.1 uncultured Bryobacteraceae bacterium
GAGATGGTGATGCCGGGTGACAACGTGGAGTTGCAGGTGGAGTTGATCACGCCGGTGGCCATGGACAAGGGGCTGCGGTTCGCCATCCGCGAGGGCGGGCGGACGGTCGGGGCCGGCACGGTGACCGAGATTATCGAGTAGGAAGGACTTCGTAAGCAATGCCGCGGGAGATCATCACGTTTCAGTGCACTGAGTGCAAGAGGCGGAATTACACCAACATGAAGAACAAGAAGACGACCACCGAGCGTCTGGAGTTCAAGAAGTTCTGCCCGCACTGCCGCAAGCACCTGCTGCACCGCGAAACGAAGTAAGATAGAATTGACGGGGCGGCGCCCGGATGGGGAAACTCAGGCTTGGCCGGTAGCGCCGGAATCCCGGATGTTTGGTGTTTGAAACGCAGGGGCGTAGGTTTAACGGCAGACCAGCGGTCTCCAAAACCGCGAGTGGGGGTTCGAATCCCTCCGCCCCTGCCATTCCCAGCCAGCGCGCCGCCGCGCGGTCCATGGCGGATTCCGGGCGAACAGGAAGCTGAGGACGGAGCGGGATCCGGATCCGCCGGGTCCGGCCATGCGCGGGAGTGGGCGGTTTGAGTTTAGGCGCCGGCGTCTCCGGAATCACGCGGGACCGGCCGGGGAGCGACGCGAGAGAAGATGGAATCTTATAGCCTGGTGACGAGAATCAGCGGCTGGCCCAAAGCGGCCATGAATTACGTCGAGGAACTCCAGACGGAGATGCGCCGGGTGACCTGGCCGAGTTGGAAGCAGGTCCGCGCCACCACGGGCGTGGTCATCGTGGCGGTATTCGCGTTCGCGGCCTATTTTTATGTCGTGGATTTCCTGGTAGGAAGGGCGATCACCAAAATATTCACCGCGCTGAGCAAGTAGGCGGAAGGCCGTGCTAGCCGGAACAGCCGCGCCGCCCGGGACGGGCTGCGAAATGGGTGCCGCAATGGCAGAGAACGATCAGGAACTGGACGAGCGACCCTTGGCGGACTCCCCGCGCGAGGCAGAACCATCCGCCGAAGCGGAAGCGCGCGGCGAGCCGGAACCGTTACCCGCCGAGCCGGCCGGAGCATGGCCCGAGGAAACGGTTGAGCCGGCAGTGTTTGAGGACCAGTCCGGGGACGCGGCGCCTGCCGTCTCCGGGGAGCAAGAAGGGGAAGAGCCGGCTTTGGAAGAGCCCGCGCTCGAAGAACCCGCGCGGGGGGAGCCGGTTCCGGAGGCGCCCGCCGGTCCGGTGAAGAACTGGTTCATCATCCACACCTACTCCGGTTTTGAGCAAAAAGTGGCGGACTCGCTCCGCAGCCGTTCGCAAGCGTTCGGGTTCGCTGACCGCATCGGCCAGATTCTGATTCCCAAAGAAGAAGTGGTCGAGTTGCGGGGCGGGCGAAAGGTCACCAGCCAGCGGCTTCTTTATCCGGGCTACGTGCTGGTCGAGATGGAGATGGACGACGAGTTGTGGCACCAGGTGAAGGAAACGCCTCGGGTGACGGGATTCGTGGGCGGCGGCAACTCGCCAGTACCCCTTTCGGCCGACGAAGTGAATTCGATCCTGCACCGGCAGGCGTCCTCGGCCGAGCGCCCGCGGCCGAAGCTGAGTTTCGAAAAGGGCGAAAACGTCCGCATCATCGATGGGCCGTTCACCAACTTCACAGGCAAGGTGGATGAGGTCAACCCCGAGCGCAACACGCTGCGCGTGCTGGTTACGATCTTCGGGCGGCCGACGCCGGTGGAATTGGATTTCTTGCAGGTGGAAAAGGTATAGCCCCGGCGACGCCGTCCGCCCCGACGGCGCGGGCGGGCCGGGAGGAAGTGGCAAGGGAACATGGCAAAGAAGGTTACGGGACAGGTCAAGCTTCAGATTCCGGCGGGTAAGGCTACACCGGCGCCACCGGTTGGCACGGCGCTCGGTCCGCAGGGCGTCAACATCATGGAGTTTTGCAAGGCATTCAACGCCAAGACGTCGGCTAAAGACCAGGAAGGGTTGATCATCCCGGTGGTGATCACGATCTATTCGGACCGGTCGTTCACGTTCATCACCAAGACGCCTCCGGTGCCGGTACTCATCAAGCGCGCGGTGAACCTGGCCAAGGGATCGGCGGAGCCGAACAAGAACAAGGTCGGCAAGATCACCGAGAAACAGGTGGAAGAGATCGCCAAGATCAAGATGCCCGATCTGAACTGCTTCACGCTGGAGGCGGCCGTCAACAGCGTAAAAGGCACGGCGCGGAGCATGGGCGTCGACGTGGTCTGAGGCCGGGGGACGGCCGGGTGTCCTCGCGATTCGCCTGTTGGATTGCGCTGGCAGCCTGCCTTCCGCCTTCCGGGTGCCGCACGGCCGTGCCCCCAACTCCCTCCGCGCCGCGCGATCCTCACTCCTACGCCCAGCCCGGCGAAGTAGTGGTGCGCCATGTGGACCTCGAACTGGAGGTTTCTTTCGAGCGCAAGACCCTGGCCGGAGCCGCCACGCTGGATATCGAGCGGTTCGCCTCCGGCGCGCCGCTCCGGCTCGATACCCGCGAACTAACCATCGGGCGGGTTGAGGCGGCGGGCTCCGGCGAGCCGTGGGCGCCGGTGGCCTTCGAAACCGGCCCGGCGGACAAGATCCTCGGCACTCCCCTGACGATCTCCCTTCCCGGCGGCGCGGCGCGCGTCCGCATCCACTACTCCACCAGCCCCGGCGCCAGCGCGCTCCAGTGGCTCGAACCGCGGCAGACCTCGGCGCGGCGTCCGTTCCTTTTTACGCAGTCGCAGGCCATTCACGCCCGGAGCTGGATTCCGTTGCAGGACTCGCCTGGCGTGCGCGTGACCTACTCGGCCTCGATCCGCGTGCCCAAAGGACTGCGCGCGGTGATGAGCGCACGCATGGAGGGCGGCGACGGCGGCCTCTTCCGCTTCACCATGCCGCAGGCCATCCCGTCCTATCTGATTGCCCTGGCCGCGGGCGAGATCGAGTCCCGCGAACTGGGCCCGCGAAGTAGCGTCTGGGCCGAGCCGCCCGTTCTGGCGCGCGCGGCGCGCGAGTTCGAGGATACCGAGCGGATGATCGCCTCCGCCGAGCGGCTTTACGGGCCCTACCGCTGGGAGCGCTACGACATCCTGGTGTTGCCGCCCAGTTTCCCCTACGGCGGAATGGAGAACCCGCGGCTCACCTTCGCCACGCCAACCATTCTGGCGGGCGACAAGAGTCTCACGGCGCTGGTGGCGCACGAACTGGCGCACTCCTGGTCGGGAAACCTGGTCACGAATGCCACCTGGCGCGACTTCTGGCTGAACGAGGGCTTCACCGTCTATTTTGAACAGCGGATCCTCGAAGAAGTCTACGGACCGGGCCGCGCGGCCATGGAGGCGGTGCTCGCCTGGGAGGAATTGCAGCGCGATCTGGCGCGGCTGCCCGAGCGCGACCAGATCCTCAACCTCGATCTGGCGGGCCGGGATCCGGAGGACGGCGTTACCGCCATCCCCTACTTGAAAGGCGCGCTGTTTCTGAAAAGCCTGGAGCTGGCGGCCGGGCGCGCCCGTTTCGACGCCTTTCTGCGCTCGTATTTCGACCGCTTCGCCTTTCAGAGCCTCACCACGGCGCAGTTTCTCGATTACCTCCGGCGCGAGCTTCCCGAGGCCACCCGCCGTGTGCCCGTCGAGGAATGGGTTTTCAAGCCGGGATTGCCTTCCTCGGCGCCGCGCCCGGCGCCCGCGGAAGCCTTCCTGAAGGTGGAGGCGGAGGCCCGGAAGTGGCTCGAAGGCGGCGCGGCGGCCGCAATCGAGGCCGGCGGCTGGAGCACGCACGAGTGGCTGCATTTCTTCAACGCCCTGCCGGAGAAGTTGGATCCCGGGCGCATGGGGGAACTGGACTCCCGCTTCCGCCTCACCCAAACCGGCAACTACGAAGTGCTCCAGCAGTGGTTACAGATGGCGGTCCGCAACGGATACCAGGAAGCCGATGCCCGGCTCGAGGAGTTCCTCACCACGGTTGGGCGCCGGAAGTATCTGCGCCCGCTCTACGAGGAACTCATGAAGACGCCCGGCGGCCAGCGGCGGGCGCGGGCCATCTACGCCAAGGCGCGCCCGGGCTACCACCCGATCGCGGCGTCAACCCTCGACGCCATCGTGAATCCGTAGCAGGCCGCGGCGGTCTTCGCCGGCCAGCACGGCACGGACTCGCCATCCCAACCGGATGCCTCCCTTTCCTGAAACAGCCCGCAGCCGCGACCATCCGGGCGGCCGCCGGAAAGCAGCCAACGGCTACAGCGCGTGCATGCGGCGCGCGATGGCTGTAAGCTCCTTGAGCACTCCGGAATTGCCAGGCTCGCCGGCGCGGTTGTGAAACTCCTCCGGGTCGGCCTCCAGGTCGTACAGCTCGGAGCGGTCCCATTCGAGGTAGGACAGTTTCCAGCGCCCGGTGCGCACCATCAGCATGGGGGGTTTGCCCACGTAGCGGTCGTCCTGGGTGAACACCCGGTGGCAGAAGTAGTATTCCGAATAGGCGAATTCGCGCGGCTGGTAGCGCCGCCCCTCGAGCAGCGGGGCGAAACTCCGGCCGTGCAATCCCTTCACGGGGCCCAGGCCGCACAACTCGGCCAGCGTCGGGAACAGGTCCACCTGTTCGATCAGTTCGCGGCGCGCGGCGTTGGCGGCGACGGCTCCGGGGGCGCTCACGATGAGCGGTACGGCCACCGACTGCTCATACATGTTGTGCTTGGTCCACATGCGGTGCGCGCCCGCCATCTCGCCGTGATCGGAGGTGTAGACCACCACCGTGTTCTTCTCGAGTCCCAACTCTCGCAGAGCATCCCAGACGCGCCCCAGGCAGGCGTCCATCTGGCTGACGTTGCCGTAGTAGCCGCACAGGCTGCGGCGCAGGGATTCCTCGCTCTGCTGGTACCAGCCACGCTCGCGGGCCCGGATGAGATTGCCCGGGAAGCCGTCCAGCAGCGCGCGCTCGCCGCGCCTGGGAAGGGCAAGCCTGGCCGGGTCGTACATTTCGTAGTACTCCCGCATCGGGACCAACGGGGTGTGCGGCATCACGAACGAGGACCACAGGCAGAAGGGGCGGTGGCGGTTCTCGCGCAAGAACTTGACGGTCTCCTCGGCGAACCAGTGGTCCTGGAAATAGCGCCGAGGCAGGGCGGAAGGCCGGCCTTCGACGCTCTCGGCCGCGCCCTGGTCCTCGCTAAGCTGCCGCCTCTCCTCTGGCGTCAGCGTGGCGCGGAAGGCGCCCTCGTGCAGCCGGTGCTCAAAGCCGTGGCGGCGCGTTTCGTCCACGAAGTGCATCTTGCCGATCGCGCCGGTGGCATAGCCGCGTTCCTTGAAAAAGTGAGCGATGGTGCGCGCCTCCTCCGGCAGGGGGTCGCGAAGAATCCTGGCGCCGTGGGAGTGGGGGTAGAGTCCGGTGACAATCGATCCCCGCGCCGGCACGCACACCGGGGCCTGGCAATAGGCGCGCTCGAAACGCGTCCCGGAGGCGGCGATACGGTCGATGTTTGGGGTCTTGACGTCCGGATGGCCGTAGCAGCCATTCTGAGGCCGGTCGCGGGGCGTGCCCGGAACGCGCGGGCAGGGAGCGTCCGCTGCGAAAGGGGTGTGTCGCTGAAAAGA
>CAKZVG010000136.1 GCA_937921835.1 uncultured Bryobacteraceae bacterium
AACCTGATTGGCGATTCGGTGAATAACCTCGACCTGTCGCTGATCAAGAACACCCCCCTGACCGAGAGGATCAATCTGCAATTCCGCGCGGAGATCTTGAACGCTGGTAACCATCCCTTCTTCGGCGGGCTTGATTTCAATCCACGCAGCGCGAGCTTCGGGCGCGTGACCGAGCAGGTGAACCTGCCCCGCGAGTGGCAGCTTGGCCTGAAGCTAATCTTTTGACGAGGAGAGCCGCATGGCGATTGTTCCCACCAAGGAAATTCTCAGCCGGGCGTTTGAGGCCCGCTACGGCGTGGCCGCGTTCAACATCGTCAACGACCTGACGATGGAGGCGGTGCTCGCCGCCGCCGCCGAGTTGCGGGCGCCGTTGCTGATCCAGACTTCCGTCAAGACTGTAAAGTCCATGGGCGCCCGCGTGCTCGCCGCGATGTTCCGCGAGATGGCCGGGCCCCTGCCCATCCCCGTGGCATTGCACCTGGACCACTGCCCCGACCGCAAGATACTCTCGCTCTGTCTGCGCGAGGGCTGGAACTCCGTGCTGTTCGACGGCTCCGAACTCCCCAGCGTGGCCGAGAACAAGCGGCAGACCATTGAGGTGGTGGCCGAGGCGCGGTCCTTCGGGGCCAGCGTCGAAGGGGAGATCGAGGGCATCAAGGGCGTCGAGGATGGCGTGGGAACGGAGACGGGCACGGACATCTACTCGCTCGAAACCGCGCTCGACTTCATCCGCTCGACCGGAATCGACTACTTCGCACCGGCCATCGGCAACGCCCACGGGGTTTACAAGACCACGCCGCGGCTCGACGTCCAGCGCGTCTCCGATATCGTGGCCGAGCACCCGATTCCCATCGTGCTGCACGGCGGCACCGGCATTTCTTCCGCGCAGTTCGAAGACCTGATCACGCGCGGCTGCGCCAAGGTGAACATCTCCACCGCGCTGAAGATCGCCTTCGTGGAGGCGAACCGTGCCTATCTCAACGAGAACCCCACGAAGCACGACCCTCCGTCCTTGTTCCGCTTCGTGCGCGAGAAGGTGAAGGCGATGGCCGCCGATCACATCCGGATGTTCGGGAGCGAAGGCAAGGCATGGTGAAGACGCTGATCTTCGATTGCGACGGCGTGCTGGCCGACACCGAGCGCTACGGCCATCTGGTGGCCTTCAACCAGACGTTCCGCGAGTTCGGCCTGCCGGTTGCCTGGAGCGAAGAGGAGTACGGGCGGCGCCTGAAGATCGGCGGCGGCAAGGAGCGCATGGCCAGCCTGCTGACGCCGGAGTTTGTCGCGGCGGCGGGCCTGCCTGCGGAACGCGCCGCGCAGTTGGCCGCGGTGGCCAAGTGGCACAAGCGCAAGACCGCCATCTACAAAGGGCTCGTCGCCGAGGGCAGACTGCCGGGGCGGCCGGGCATCCGGCGGATCGTGGCGGCGGCTCTCGAGGCGGGCTGGCGGCTGGCGGTCGCCTCCACGTCCGCCCAGGAGGCGGTCGAGGCGATCCTCGACTACGCCGTGGGCAAGGACTTGGCGGCGCGATTCGCGGGCGTCTTCGCCGGCGACATTGTGCCGCGCAAGAAGCCGGCCCCCGACATCTACCTGCACGCGCTACAGCAGTTGCAGGCCGATCCCGAGTTCGTGCTGGTAGTCGAGGACTCGCGAAACGGACTCGAAGCGGCGGTGGCCGCCGGTCTGCGCTGCCTGATCACCATCAACGGCTACACCAAAGATGAGGACTTCACCGAGGCGGTGCTGGTGGTATCGTCCCTCGGCGACCCGGGCGGCGAGTCCGCGCGGGTTATCGCCAACCGCACATCCGCCCGGATCGGGGACTGGGTGACGCTTGCCGATCTGGACGCCTGCCTTGCGGAGCCGCGGCCGTCCGTTGCGGTCTCGGAATAGAGGAGGAGATCGCATGAGCGAATCTTCGTTCGCCGACGTCGAGTTCGTGGTGCGCACGGTCGCCGAGACCGTGGTCGCCAATGAAGCCTACTTCGGCGAGCTGGACGCGGTGGTGGGGGACGGCGACTTCGGCTTTTCTCTTGCCCGCGGCTTCGAGAAGGTACTCGAGGAGATGGCGGGCTTCGACCGCTCAAGTATCTCCGGCTTTTTGAAGAAAGCCGGCGTAACCATCGCCAGCCGCACCGGCGGCACGTCGGGGCCGCTGTGGGGAACCGCTTTCATGCGGGCCGGCGGCGCGGCGGCGGACAAGACCGTCCTCTCGGGGGCCGACGTCGTAGCGATGCTGCGCGCCGCGGCGGCGGGCATCCAGCAACGCGGCGGAGCCGCCCTGGGCGAGAAGACCCTGCTCGACGCGCTCGTGCCGATGATCGACCGCTTCGAGGCGGAACTGGCTAACGGCAACGCCGCCGGGGCGTTCGAAGCCGCCGCGGAGACGGCCGTGCGGGCGGCCGAAGCCACAGCATCGCTTGAAGCCAAGCGGGGCCGCGCATCCTACACCGGCGCCCGTAGCATCGGGTCGCCCGACCCCGGCGCGGTGGCCATCGGAGTTCTGGCGCAAGCCGTTCATAAAGCCTGGCGCAAGCGCCGGGAGGGAGACAAGACTGATGCGTAAGTTCGTGGACGACCCAAAACAATTCGTACCGCAAATGCTCAAAGGGATCGCGCTCGCCAATCCCGGCGCACTCCGCTACGTGCCGGAATACAACCTCATCATGCGAGCGGACGCGCCCAGCGGCGGCAAAGTCTCCATCATCCAGGGTTCGGGCTCCGGCCACGAGCCGGCCCATGTGATGTTGGTGGGGAAAGGCATGCTTGACGCCGCGTGTCCGGGCGACGTGTTCTCCGCGCCGCCCGTGGACTATGTTTACGAAACCACCAGGCTGCTGCGCTCGGAGAGAGGCGTTCTTCACATCGTCAACAACTACACCGGTGACCGGCTGGCCTTCGACATGGCGCGCGAAATGGCCGAAGCCGACGGCATCCGCGTGGAGACGCTGATCGTCGATGACGACGTGGCGGTGAACAACAGTACGCACACCGTTGGCCGGCGCGGCGTGGCGGGCAATTTCTTCGTCATCAAGGCGGTGGGAGCAGCGGCGGAATCCGGGTCCGGCATCGAAGAGCTGGTCGAACTCGGCAAGCGCGTGAACGCCGCCACCCGAACCATGGGAGTGGCGCTCAGTTCCTGTACGCCGCCCGCAAAAGGCAAACCGCTGTTTGAGATCGGTGAGGACGAGATGGAAGTCGGCATCGGCATCCATGGAGAGCCGGGACGCCGCAGGGCGGCGCGCGGCACGGCCAGCGAAATCGTCTCGACGATCCTCGACGCCGTGGTGGGCGATCTGCCGTTTCAACGCGGCGACCGCGCGGCCCTGATGGTGAACGGCCTCGGTGGCACACCAGTGAGCGAACTCTATCTGCTCTACGGGATCGCACACCAACAACTGGCGGGCCGGGGGATCGGCGTCGCCCGCAGCTACGTGGGCGAATACTGCACGTCGCTCGAGATGGCCGGCGCTTCCATCACCGTGGCAAGGGTGGACGACGAGCTAATGCGGCTGCTGCTGGCGCCGGCCGAAATCCCATACCGCGTGTTTTAGGCCGGGCTGCACGGCGCCCTCGCGGGAAGGGGTACTCTGGGGCTATGCGGCGGGCAGGCTATCTGCTGGCGTGGTTCCCGTTGCACTTGTGCGCGCTCGATCCAGGCACCCAGTTGCACCACTACAGCCATCGGTTCTGGTCGGTGCGGGACGGCCTTCCCCGCAACACGATTACGGCCCTCGCCCAGACCTCCGACGGCTATTTGTGGGTGGGCACGGACGAAGGCGTGGCCCGCTTCGACGGTGTCCGCTTCCAGGTCTTCGACGCGCGCAACACGGCGCAGCTTCCGGTCCCTGTGGTCACGGCGCTGGCGGCCGCGCGGGACGGGTCGCTGTGGATCGGCACCCGCGGCGGAGGCCTGCTGCGGCATCGGGACGGGAGGTTCGAACGGTTCACGCGGAACCAGGGGCTTCCGGACAACCTGGTCCGGGCGATTCTTGAGGACCGCGCGGGACGCCTTTGGATCGGTACGCAGCAGGGGATCGTGTTCCGCGACGGCGGAGTGTTCCGTCCGTTCGCGGGCAATCCGCTGCTGCCGAGCCGGGTGGTGCTGGCGCTCCATCAGGACCGCGCGGGCGGCGTTTGGGCGGCCACATCGGGTGGCGTGGCCCGCATCGAGGGCGATCTAGTGGACGCGTTCCCCATGCGCACGGGCCGCGACTCGCTGCCGGTGCGCGCCATCGAACAGGATGACCATGGCGTAATGTGGGCGGGTACGGAAGGATGCGGCCTCTACCGCTACGATGGGCGCGCCTTCCGCCCCGCCCCCGGCGGACCGGGCGCCGGCCGCGATGTGATCCGCGCGTTGCGTTGCGACCGCGACGGCAACCTGTGGACGGGAGGCAGCATCGGCGGCCTGCGCAGGCGGGGTTCCGGAGCGCCGCCCCATTCGGCGATCGAGGGCTTGACCGATGCCATCGTGCGATGCCTGCTCGAGGACTCGGAAGCCAATCTGTGGGTAGGAACCGAAGGGGCGGGACTGCATCGGCTTTCCGATCCGAGGATCATCACGTACACCACGCGCGACGGCCTGAGCCACAACTTCACCCGCGCCGTCCTCGAGGACCGGAAAGGAAACGTGTGGATCGGTACCGAGGGCGGCGGGCTGAATCGCTACCGGAACGGCAAGTTCACCGCCTACAGGAGCCGCGACGGCCTGGGGAGCGACACCGTCACCGCGCTGCTCGAGGACCGGCAAGGGACCATCTGGATTGCCGCCGAGGACGGCGGGATCAGCCGTTTCGCCAACGGTGCGCTGCGAAAAGCGGACATTCCGGGACTGGGGGCGACGCAAACGGTCTGGTCGCTTGCCGAAGGGCTTGACGGGAGCGTGTGGCTAGCCACCAGCGGCGGATTGCGCCAGGTACGTGATGGCCGGGCCGTTTCCTTCATGGAGCTGCCGTGGGAGCATCCGCGCGCGCTGCGCGTCACCCGCCGGGGGGATCTTTGGATCGGCTTTCGCGAGGGTGCGCTCGCGGTGTACCGGGAAGGCGTGCTGACCCGCTATCACCGGCAGCCGGGCATGCTGGCCGCCGCCATTTCGTCGATTCAAGAGGACCGCGGCGGGCGCGTCTGGATCACCACCGCGGCCGGGCTCATGCTGTTCCGCGATGGCGGCTTCGTTTCCTTCACCCAACAGCAGGGGCTGTTTCACGACCGGCTCTTTGAGGTGCTCGACGACGGCGCGGGCAACCTGTGGTTGACCAGCAGCCGCGGCATCTTCACCGCGCCCGCGGCGCACTTTCTCGAAGTGGCCGAGGGTAGGCGGAAGGCGGTGGAATGCTCGCTGTTCACCACTGCCGACGGCTTGCGGACGGAAGAGTGTACCGGGGATTCGCAACCGGCGGCCTGGCGGGCGCGCGACGGCTCGCTGTGGTTTCCGACGGTCCAAGGGGTGGCGGTGCTGAACTCCCAGCGGTACGAGCCGCGGGAGATGTCCATCACTGTGCGCCTGGAGGAGGTGCTGGCGGACGGCCGCAAGCTCGATCTCGACCGGCTGGCCGAACTCCCGCCAGGCGCCAAGGAGATCCTGTTCCGCTACAGCGCGCCGCATTTCCTGGCGCCTGAGAAGCTTCGCTTCGAGTACCGTCTCGAGGGCTCCGGGCTCGAGTGGCGCGACGCGGGAGTAAGCCGCGAGGTTGCCCTCCCCGTGCCAGGTCCGGGCAATTACCGGTTCCTGGTGCGGCCGGCCGGGGGGCATGGTGGCGGCGAGAGCGCTACACCGTCGTTCTCCTTCAGCGTGGCTCCGTACTTCTACCAGACGGGGTGGTTCTACGCGATCCTGGTCGCCGCGTGCGGCGTCGTTGCGTTCCTGCTCTATCGCGCGCACCTGCGGGAGGTCCGTGCGCGCTTCAATGCCGTTTTGGCGGAAAGGTCGCGGGTGGCGCGGGAGATCCATGACACCCTGCTACAGGGGTTCACCGGGGCGGCGCTGGAGATCGACGCCATCACGAAGACGATGGTGGAGGCTCCGCGGCAGGCACAGGATCGGCTGGCCGCCGTACTCGAGACCCTGGACGGCTGTTTGAGCGAGGCGCGGCACTCGATTGTCGAACTGCGGCACCGCCCATTGGAGGCTCGCGATCTGCCGTCGGCCGTGGCGGCGCTCACCCAAAAACTGGCGGCAGGCGCGAAGGCGGAGGTCCGTTTCGAACTTTTCGGGCGGAGCCGTCCGGTTCCCGAAGCGGTGGAGCAAAACCTGCTGGCGGTGCTGCGAGAAGCCCTCTCGAACAGCCTCCGGCACTCGGCGGCCACTCTGGTTCAGGTGGAGCTTTCCTTCACCGCCCACGAGGTGCTGCTAAGGGTGCGCGATAACGGACGCGGACTGCCGCCGCGCGAGCCCGCCGGACATTTCGGGCTTGTCGGGATCGAGGAGCGCGCGGTGGCCGTGGGTGGCCGCGTGTCGATCCGCAGTGGGAACGGCTCGGGGGCCGAGGTGAGCCTCACGGTACCGCTGCCCGAGAACCGGGGCCGCGGCAGGCGCGCGAGGGCTGACTGAAACTTGGATCCTTCCGGTCGCGGCCCGGGACGTGGCTCCAGGAGACCCTTGCAGGGCAGCGCGTCAGCAACCCTGAGGGGACCTTCGGGTAGAGTGAAGCGGAAGATGAGTAACGATACCCTGCGGCCACGCAAGCGCCAACCGGCGCGCTGCCTCGACGTCTCGAAACGAATCAGGGTTGTTAAGTTGAGTGAGTTTTGTGCCTGGGGAGAAGTCCGAGCACAATGACACGCAGCCGTTGCGCTCCATCGCGATCCGGATTCGGCAACGTCGGGAGAATCGATTTGCCGGCGGCGGCAAGGTGAAACGATTCGCGGTGGTGACCAACATTCGGGAATGGAAGGCGACCCGGCTGATCGAGAGGCGCCGGGAGAGGGCGGGGACGGTGGAAGCGGTGCATGACGTTTTGAACAACGAACTGGCGGCGGGAGTGATGCCGTCCAAGTACTTCGGGACCAACGCGGCGTGGCTGCGCCTGGCGGTCCTCGCGCACAACGGGCTGACGGCGCTGAAGAGACTGGCATTGCCGGCCGGGTTGCTGACAGCGCGGCCGAAGCGGTAGTGGTTTCTGGATCTTCCACACAGCTGGGCGGCTGGTGCATCACGGGCGAAGGATGGTGCTGCGTTTGGCGGCGACGGCGGCCCGGCTGACAGAGTGGCTGGAGGCGCTGAGACTGCTGCCGCTCCGGGTCCAAACAACCTGGGGATTGCTTATCGACGGATTTGCAGGCCCTTTTCCGGCGGGCGCCGGGTAGAGGCGTGCTTGCACGCGGCACTGCCACTCTTCCGGAGCGTGAGAGACCACCTGTCAGGGACGCTGGCAGCCCGGTCTGCCCGAACTGCCGCCCTTTTCTCCGGCCCCATAGCCTCGCACAAGGGCTGAACCGTCGAGCCGTGATCGCCACCGCCGGATTGGGGGCGCTTGGCGGACCCGCCCGGAGTCTGCTACCTTTGCCAGCATGAGGCGACTCCAGCCCGTCATCTGGATGAAGGGCACCTTTCTGAACCCGCAGTACCTACAGTGCCAGGACCGGTTTCTTGAGGATGCCCTGCAATTCAACCTCGAGTCGCTCGCCTTCCGGCCCTGGGGATTGCGCGAGATCCGTATTGACCGCGAGGCGCTGTCCGGCGGCTACTTCTCGTTGTCGGGCGCATCCGGCATCTTCCCGGATGGCTTGTTGTTTGAGATTCCCTCCTCCGATCCGGCGCCGCCCCCGAAACCGATGGCGGATTACTTCGAGGCCGACCAGGAAAGCTCCACCGTCTACCTGGCCGTGCCGCACTACAGCGCGCGCGGAATGAACGTCTCCCTGGCGGGCGGCGAGGCCGACACGCGCTACCAGTCCGAAGTGCTGATGGTGCGCGACGAGAACTCCGGCAAGGCGGAGCGGCCGGTGCAGGTCGCCAGAAAGAACCTGCGGCTCCTGATGGACGGGGAATCGCGCCGGACCTGCTCGGCGATTCCGGTGGCGCGCGTGAACCGCACCGCCGCCGGGGGTTTTGAACTCGACGCCCACTTCGTGCCGCCGCTGCTGGACATCGCCGCCAGCGACTACCTGGTGGCCCTGGCGCGGCGCATGGTGGAGATCCTGGCGGCCAAGAGCAGCCAACTTTCCGGGACCCGCCGGCAACGCAACCTGAGCCTGGCCGAGTTCGGCACCTCCGACATCGCCAACTTCTGGCTTCTCTACAACATCAATTCCCACTTCCCGCTCTTCCAGCACGTTTTCGAAACCCGCCGCGGGCACCCCGAGCACTTGTACCGTCTGCTGCTTTCGCTCGGCGGCGCGCTGACCACGTTTTCGCTCGAGATCCACCCGCGCGACTTCCCGGTCTACGATCACGAGGACCTGGGCGGGTGTTTCTCGAAGCTCGACGAGCAGGTGCGCACCTTGCTCGAGACCGTCGTGCCGAGCAACTTCGTCTCGCTGCCGCTGAAGTTCGTCGAAGCGCAGATTTACGGAACCTCGCTCGCCGACGAGAAGTACCTGACGAATACCAAGATGTATCTGGCGGTGGCGGCCGAAATGAACGAAGGCGAGCTCATCAGCAAGGTGCCCTTCCTGGTGAAGGTTTGCTCGGCCGACCACATCCAGCACCTGGTGCGGCAGGCGCTCCCGGGGGTGACGCTCACGCATGTGGTGAAGCCGCCCAGCTCGATTCCGGTGAAGCTGAGCTGGCAGTATTTCAGCCTCAACCAGTCCGGCGTCGCCTGGGAAGCGATCTGCCGGGCGCGCAACCTGGCGGCCTACATTCCGGGCGATTTTCCAGCCCCACAGGCGGAACTGGTGATTCTGCTGCCTGAAGCCCAGTAGCGGTCACTTCTTAAAAACGAAAAAGAGAATCACCATCACCAGCAGCAGCACGGCGCCGCTGATGGCGAGGATGAGTGGCAGCTTGGACTTCCTAGCTACGGCCGGCGCGGCGGGCGCGGGCGCCGGCGCCGGGGCTGAAAGCGCCGGTGACGGTGTCGCGAACAGGCGCGTGTATTCGCTCGGCCCCTGGGGTTCGGAGGGCGCTTGCGGCACGATCGGCGCGGATGGCCGCGCCAGAAAAGCCTGAGTCACGCTGCCCGGAGTCGGAACCGGTGGTGAGGGCGGAGCGGGAGCCGACGGGATATCCCCTTTCCCGAACATGCGCGTGAATTCGCCCGGCGCGTCCAGCGGCTTCGGCGAGTGCGGCACCGGAGCGGGCTGCTGTCCGATGGACGGAAGCTGGCTGAGAGGCTGCGGTTCGAGCGGCGACTGGAAGAACCTGGTGAATTCGCCGCCGGTACCGCCGGGCGCGGCTGGCGGCGGCGCGACGGGTCCCGCCGGCGGGGGGGCGGCCGCGCCGAAGATGCGGGTGGATTCGCCGGGGCCGGCCCCGGCATGCGGC
>CAKZVG010000137.1 GCA_937921835.1 uncultured Bryobacteraceae bacterium
GCGTGTCGTTGAGTTCCGCGTGCCGCTGGAGAAAGGGCGTCACGCGCGCCGGAGGACCGAGCAGGCGCACCAACTGGTCCACCAGGTGAGAGCAGAGCTCGAACATGTGCCCGCCGGGGAAGCGCGCCCATTCCGGCCGCCGCTCCGGAGGAATCAGCGTGTTGATGACGCCGTGGACCTGGAAGACATCGCCCAGCCAGCCGGCCCGCACAGCCTCGAAGATCTTCGCGAAGCCGGGGTGGTGCCGCCACATGTAGCCCATCTGCATGAGCAGCCGCTTCTCCCGCGCGAGCTGAACCAACGCGCGGAACTCCGCCATGTTGTCCGAGGGGGGCTTCTCAAGATGCAGATGCTTACCGGCTTCAAGCGCCAGCCGGCCGTCTCGCGCATGAGCCGCGACATCGGATTCAACGGCCACGGCGTCGATGGTCCTGTCGCCCAGCAGTTGCTGGCGCGTCAGAATCCGCACGCCCGCCTTTTCAAGCTGCGCGCGCAGCGCCGCGTTCTCCTCCGCCACGCCCGCCAGCTCGTAGAGCGGGGACTTTGAGACCACGTCGATTTTGGCGCGGGCGTGCGAGTGCGACGCCCCCAGGAAACCGATGCGGATTCGTCCGGCGGCGCGCGCCGGGGCGAGGGATGCGAGGCCGGAGAGCAGGATTCTTCGCCGGTCGAGCAGAGGACACCTCCGGTTCAGGTATGCCCTAAGCATTCTACAAGAACCGGAGCGAATCCGGCGCGCCGGGCGGCGGAACCGGGGCGGCCCCGGGCGTGGGGCGGTTTGCGCCGCATTCCCAAAGGTGTCCCCGGCTGCGCACACCAAGAGCGCAGAGGCCGCTGCCAGCCGGATGCGAGCACCTTTCCCGTCTATTTCGTCGCCAGCAGCACACCCCCGATCATCACTCCAACTCCTACCAGCTTCATCAGGGTGACCGGCTGGACCGGCGAGCCAAGCCAGCCGAAGTGGGACATCACCAGCCCGCCCAACACCTGCCCGGCGAGCAGCGCGATCATCACCGGCCCCGCGCCCATGCGCGGGATGAGCCAGGCGATGGCGAAGACCAAGCACGCGCCAAGCGCTCCCGCGGTGAAAAGCGCCGGGTGCACGCCGCGCAGCGGAGCGAGCGCGCCCGCGCGCCATCCGCTGAGTCCGATCAACACCGCCGCAGCCGCGCCGATGCACCAGAACAACGCGTTTCCGACGCGGGGATTGGCGAGCGCGGCGCCGACCTTGCCGTTCATCGCCAGGTGAACCGCCAGTATAATCCCCAACAGCATCGTGAGAATCACCAGTTGGATCTTCATCGGAGTTCTCCTTCAAGAATTTCCCTCCGGCTGCTTCGATCACGGCTTCACCGTGACCTTCAGCCCGGGTCTCTGCATCCCTTTCACAAAACAGCGCTGGAGCTGGTCCTCGCCGGTCTGCTCCAGGCAACTCCCTTCAGCCGCCCGCTGGGGACTTTGAACCCTGGTCCACCCGTCAAGCGCATCCGGACGACCATGTTCCGTTCGCGATCCATGGCTCGACGGCCCGGGAACGTCAGTCCAAGGGCCGGATGCGGATGTTGCGATACCACACCGGCGTACCGTGATCCTGGAGCCCGATGTAACCCCTGCGGGCGAAATCCTTGAGCGCCCGCGTGAACTTATTCTTGCTGCCGTCCGGGTTCAGACCGGCCGTGGTCCACTTACTAAGATCCGCTTCACTCGACATCTCGCCGTTCAGATACACGATGATCCCCCCGCCGCGGCACAGAATCACGTAGCGGTTCCATTCGCCGCGGCGGTGCAGGTTCTTGAGCGGCGCCACCAGGTCGTAGATCCCGCCCACGGCGCCGCGTCCGGGCTGCACGCCGGCGGGTACGTTCCCGACCTGGATCTCGATGCCCGTCTGCACCGGGTCGTTGCGGTCCGAGGTGCGGAGGAACACTCCGCTGTTGGCGCGCTCGAGCGGAACCTTGTACTCCAGGTCGAGGGCGAAGTCGCCGTACGGCTCCGCCGTCCAAAGATAGTTGTCGTTGTGTTCCTTGCCGTCGGTGCTGTTCTTGAGCGCGATCACGCCGTCCTCGACAGTCCAGTTGCGGAACCCGGACCGCCACTTCGAAAGGTCCTTCCCGTCGAACAGCGTGACCCAGTGTTTGCGCTCGGCTTCCGGGCGCGGCCATTGGAACCAGGTCTCATACATATCCTCGGGCGGCAGCAGTTCCTTGGGCCGCCGGGTGGGCGGCACGCCGCGGTTATACAGGATGTACAGCCCGCTCTTGCCCGCCAGCACGACGTCCAGGCGCCCGTCCCTGTCCATGTCGGCCAGGTTGATCTTCATGCCCACGCCGATGGCCGCATTGGGCGGCGGGTTGAAGGTCCTCTCCCCGGGGTGCCATTGGAGATGATTGAACGACAGCACACGCCGGTCGGGTTTTCCGCCACCCAGCTTGTAGTAAAAGACGAAAAGCGGATCGAACTCACCCACGTCGCCGCCGTGGTGGGGAAAGAGGCGCTTGCCGGTGACCAGTTCCGGCTTGCCGTCGCCGTCCAGGTCGCTGAAGGCCATGGTATGGAAGCCCCCGAAGCTCTCCTCCAGGACGTGCTCGATGAAGGCGCGCTTTCCGCCGGCCATTCTCTGCTCGTACCAGAACAGGCCGTAGGCGTGCGCCGCGCCGATGATGATGTCCATGCGGCCGTCGCCGTTGACGTCGTAGCCCAGCATGGGGTGCGAGGCGGCGCCGTTGAACTTCCAGTCGGGGTGGAAGGCCACTTCTCTGTTTTTGGATTCCCCGGCCCCTCGTACCAGCCGTCTGGCGTGATTATGTCCATGCGCCCGTCGCCATTGACGTCGGCGATCCCGTTGCCGTGCCGCTCGCCGTCAGTCCCGATGACGTGCTCGACGAACCAGGGGTCGCGATCGATGTGTTCCAGCCAGGTCATGCCCTGTCCCGGGCGGAGATTCCAGTGGTTCACCAGGATGTCCTCGTCGCCGTCACCGTCGATGTCGCCGTGGATGACGCCTTCCATGGATTCAGCCGCGTGAATCCGCCTCCCTCTCCACTTCACGCCCGGCTTGCCCGGGTTCTCATACCAGAAGGCGCCTTTCATGCGCATCCAGCCCGAGCTGACGATATCCATGCGCCCGTCGCGGTTGACGTCCATGGCGAACTCGCTGT
>CAKZVG010000138.1 GCA_937921835.1 uncultured Bryobacteraceae bacterium
CGGCCCGGCCATCAGCACGCTGACCCACCCGGACGGCACTTACCGCTTGCAAGGTCTCCAGCCCGGGGTCCAGTATTACGTTTACGCTCACCCGCTGCCGCCCCCGATGGCGGCCGAGGAAAGCCGCGCCAACATCGTCTACCCAAGGGACCTGGCAGGGCAGCCGATCGGTCCGGGTCCGTACTTCCAGACCACCTTCTTCCCCGGCACGCAAAACCCGGCGCAGGCGTTTCCGCTGGCCGTGGTGGCCGGCCAGACCCTGGAGGGTCTGAATCTGAACGTGCAGCCGCGTCCGGCGCCGCCCATCTACGGCGTGGAGACTTACAGCTTTCCGGGTCCAGTGGCAGTGAAGCCGGCGACGCTGCGGCGCAACGGCGGTTCGGCGCAGATTGTGGCGCGGGGAACGGGACTCGTAGCGAACGGCGCTCCGGTTCCGGGCCTCTCGGCGAGCGTGGTAGGGGGCGCGGCGTTTGTGCCTCCGGGGGGCATCCGCGCGTATCCCTACGCCAACAGCTACGTTCAAATCGACCTGCAATTCAACCCGGCGACGGCCGAGGGCGCTTATCACATGGTCTTCGGACTGGGCGACGACATCTATGTGCTGCCGTCCGCCTTCCAGGTGGTGATGCGCGAACCTCCTTCGATCACCGGTCTGACGCCGGGCTTCGATCCCTCCGGCGCCCGCTATGCGATCATCACCGGCGCCAACCTGGGCGCCGGCACCCGCTTCCTGTTCGACGGCCAGCCGGCGCTGCGCGCGATCGAGGAGGCGCCGGGACAATTCCGGGTAACCCCTCCGCCGGGCCTCCCCGGACACCGGGCGACGGTTGTCGCGGTAAACGGGGACGGGCAAAGTTCGCTGTTCCTGAACTCGCTGGCTTACTATTCCTACGACGGCGCCGAACAGCCGGCCGTCACCTTCAGCCCGGTGGTCCTGCCTGGGGGCGTCGAGACTACGGTCGAGATCACCACCGCCGGCGCCGCCTTTGCGCCGGGAAGCACCTCGCTTGGTTTCGGTTCGAGCGACGTCGCGGTGGGCCGGCTGTGGGTTCTCTCTCCCAACCGGCTGCTGGCGAACGTGGTGATAAACGCCGCCGCGGCGCCGGCCGTGACCAGCCTGACGGTCAGCACCGGTCTTCAGGTGATCATGCAGCCCTTCGCGGTTCAGGTGCTGCCCGCCAATCCGCAGCAACTCGCGTTGACTTCGCAGGTGCTGAACGCCGCCACCGGACAAGCCGCGGTGTTCCCCGGCGCGCAGGCCTTGGTGGTGGCGCCGCGCCTGACGGCGGCGCACATCGCCTCCGGCCTCAACCTGACGCTCAACGGGGAGCGGGTGCAAATCCTCAATGCCTCGCCCGGCCAGATCGTCTTCGGGATTCCCCCGGAGACCCCCCTTGGGCCGGCGGTGCTCCGCCTGCAAGCCGGTCTTGAAACCTCCCCGCCGGTGGCGATCCCCATCGGACCGCCTCCGCCCACAATCCTGTCGGCCGCCGCATCCGGCGTGCCCATCGACGCCGCCCACCCCGCGCGCCCGGCGGAACTGATCGCCCTGCTGGTGGCAAATCTCGCCGAAGCGGGCTCGCCGCTGGTGCCCGCCGATGTCCGGCTGACGGTGGCGGGAATCGAGCATCAGGCCGCGGCGGTCAACGAAGTTCCCGCTCAGCCGGGCGTGCATCAGGTGTTGTTCTTCCTGAATCCCGCCGTGCCGGCCGGTCTCCAGCCGCTGGTGATCTCGGCCGGCGGCCGCTCCTCGCAGCCCTTCGGTCTGCTGGCCCGCGGTTCGTAGGCCGGCCGGGCGCGATCCCGGCCGCGAATGTGCTAACTTCGTCGTCATGATTGCCTTCGAATCCGAGAAGACGATGTTCGAAATCTATCGGGAGACGGCCTACTCTGGGAAATTCCGCGTCGTGTACTTCACCGAGCTTCAGGAGCATAACAAGGAAGCCGAGATTAACCACGCCCTGTCGGGCGAGCACTTCTTCGACGGCTACCTGAAGAACTTCGGGAAGGAAGAAGCCAAGCGCATCATCGGCGCGCTGCTGGAGCGCCTGAACGCGGGCGAGCCGCTCACGGCCGCCGACGCGCGCCGCGAACTCGGAAGCTACCTCGCCTGACGGCGCGCGCGGGCTCGACGCGGCGGGCTTCCCGGCGGCACATCCGCCGTTGTCCGGGGATGCCGCTTCCCCAGAGGCGCCGGAGGGCCCGGGCCGGCCGGAGTTTCAATCCAAATCGATGTCGCGGATGGGCGGCGGCGCGTCCGGATTCTCGCGCGCCTGCTTGAGCAGTTCGTCGAATTTCCGGTTGAGCACGTCGTGGTGGGACTTCTGCTGCTCGAACGACTTGCGGAAGGCTTCCTCGCGCCGGTCGGCCTCCGCCTTCAGGCGCTGGGCGGCGGCGGCCAGATCTTCAATCGCCCGCGGCTTCTCCTTCTCCTTGTGGCTGAGAACGGCACGGGTCTGGGGATCGACCTTCAGAGTCGCGTGGCAACAGGGACATTCCAGATCGAAGATCGCCTTGGGCGCCTTTGCCATGTTCCAATCCTAGCGCAGCCCGCCGCCGTCCGCCATTCGATTCAAAGCCGCTTTGGGGCCGTCCGATAAGCCTATCGACAGCCGCCGGTGCGGACTACAATGGGTGACTTAGAACAGCACGCCGCCGCGGGAAGCGTGTCGAGGCTCGAGCGCGTGCTCGTGGAAACCGCAGGGGCCCCGCGGAGGATCGAGGCGGAACTGGCGCGCCTCGGCGAGTCCGACCCGGAGTTTGTTCCGAACGTTCTCAAGGTGGTGCGGGAGGGGGAGCGGAGCGCGGGCGCCCGCTATCTGGCAAGCTGGCTGCTCGACAGCGGGCTGCTGGCGGAACTGCTGGCCAAACGTCTGGAGTCCGCCGAGGCGGAAGCGCTGCTGCGCGGGCTGATGCGCATCGAGCCGTTCTACGAGGTGCGTCTGCTGCGCTGGCTGATGAAGGAGCGCGAGAGCGAGGCGATCCGTCGGCTTGGGCCGGGCCTCGAACAACTGGTGATCCTCATCGACCGCGTCTCGCCCGGCAACCGCCTGCTCCCGTTGGCGGTTCAGTTGTTGCGGCTGGAGGACGGCCGCATCCGTTCGAAATCGGCGTTGATGCTGGCGCAGCGCAACGGGCGGGCCGAATGGGCGCTCAAAGAAAGCGATCCGCGGGTGCGCGCCAACGCGGTCGAAGCGCTGTGGGGCAAGGACACTCCCAGGATCCGGCACCTGCTGCGCGAATACTCGAAAGATCCCAACAACCGGGTGTCGGGCAACGCACTGCTTGCGCTTCACCGGCTGCGCGAGGCGGGCGCCTTTGAAGAAATCGTACGGATGTCCCGGCATAGCCAGGAAGCGTTCCGCGCCACGGCGGCCTGGGTGATGGGGCAGACCGGCGATCCGCGATTCCTCGCTCCGCTCGAGGTCCTCGCCCGGGATCCAGACGAGCGGGTGCGCGCCAACGCCGCGGCGTCGATCCCGAAGGTCACCCCCACCGCAAAGGCGCAACACCGGCGGCTGGATCTCTGCATCCTGCACGCGCGCGAGACCGGCAGCCATCTCCGGCTTTGGGCCGCCGTGTCCGGCCTGGAAGGCGAGGTGCTCAGCGTTGTGGCGGAGGCCGCCCCGGGCGAAAGGCTGGAGGCGCAGGCGCGCCGGGTCGTGCCGGAGGCGGTGGACGTGGCGTTCCTGCTGCCGAAACGCTGCTATCTGCCGGCCAAGGCGGTCGGGCCCTTGGAAGTGGCCGTCCGCAGGTTCTACTCGAGCAAGCGGGACGCGGACCGGGGAATGGTCCTGCGCTACGGAGATGGGCCG
>CAKZVG010000139.1 GCA_937921835.1 uncultured Bryobacteraceae bacterium
CCTCGCGCATCAGCATCGCCGGCGGCCCCATCCTCACCAACAACTTTCTGCTCGATGGCGTGCCCATCACCGATTCCACCAACCGCGTCAGCCTCATCCCCACCATCGAAGCCGTGCAGGAGACCAAGATCCAGTACAACACCTACGACGCCGAGATCGGGCGCACCGGTGGCGGCGTCTTCAACACGGTGCTGCGTTCCGGAAGCAACCTTTACCACGGCAGCGTATTCGGCTACCTGCGCGAGACCGAACTCTTCGCCAACGACTTTTTCCGCAACCGCGCCGGACAGACGCGCCCGGAGACGCCTTACCGCAACTGGGGCGGGAGCTTCGGCGGCCCGGTCTGGGTTCCCCGACTCTACAACGGCCGCAACCGCACGTTCTTCTGGCTGGCGCAGGAGAGCTTCCGCCAGAAGGAGAACTTCACCAACAGCTTCGCCGTGCCCACGGATGCCGAGCGCGCGGGCGACTTCTCCCTCAGCCGCAACCGCACGGGCCAGCTTCAGACCATCTTCGATCCCCTGACTTCCCGCGTCGACGCCGGCGGCGCCGTCACCCGCCAGGCGTTCCCCGGCAATATGCTCCCCGCGAACCGGATCGATCCGGTGGGCCGCTCGGTGGCCGCCTATTTCCCGAAGCCCGGCGCCGCTCCCCGCTACTACGGCGACCTCAACCTGGTCGATTCCTCAGTGGTCACCAACCAGGGCGATCAGTACATCGGCAAAGTGGACCACGACCTGCTCCAGTGGTTCCGTCTCAGCCTCTCGGCCGCCCACTACAAGAGCGAGGAGCCGGGCGCGTACCATTTCTCCAATCTCGTTTCGCCCGGCCAGAACGTTCTCTTGCGCCATGTGGACGCCACCCAGGCCAACGCCACGCTCACCCCTTCGGCCACCACCGTGGTGAACATCCGCTACGGCTACAACCGCTTCCCCAACCAGCGCGTGAACGCCAGCGAAGGCTTCGATCCCGCCCAGCTCGGGTTCTCCGCCGCCTTCACTCGTGACATCCAGAACCGGCGCTTCTCGCGCTTCGGCATGCAGCAGATGACCGGGCTCGGCAGCAGCACCGGCCAGGTGCAGTTCTTCAATTCGAAAAACGCGCTGGCCAACGTCGCCCGCGTCGCGGGGCGTCACAACTACAAGGCCGGTTTCGCTTACCGCAAGGTGAACGTGGATTTCGCTTTTACCGGGAACAGCTCGGGAACGTTCAACTTCACCAACGCTTTCACCCGCCGCAATCCGCGCGCGGCCGACAACGACACCGGCGCGGATCTGGCCGCCTTGCTGCTCGGCTACCCCGCCTCGGGCTCGGCCGACACCACCACCAAGCTCTTCCAGTATGTTCATTACTACGCCGGTTACGTACATGACGACTGGCGCGTGAGCAGCCGGCTGACGCTGAACCTCGGCTTGCGCTACGAGTACGAAACCGGGCTCGCCGAGCGCGAGAACCGCTTCATCGTCGGCTTCGACCGTCAGGCGAAAAACCCCATCGGCGAGGCGGCCGGCGTGGATACGCGTGGTGTGCTGCTCTATGCTGGAGTGGGCGGCAATCCCACCACCTGCTGCTCGCCTTCGAAGGCCAAGTTCTCGCCGCGCCTGGGCGCCGCCTACTCGCTCTCGCCGTCGACGGTGGTGCGCGGCGGCTACGGCGTCTTCTACGCTCCGCCGCTGCACGAGGGGTTCAACACGCTCGGCTACAACCGCAGCACGCCCCTGGTGGGCAGCTTCGACGGCGACCTGACGCCCGCCGCCCGCCTTCAGAACCCCTTTCCCAACGGCCTGCTGAAGCCGGTGGGGAACTCCGAAGGACCGCTCTCCGGGGTCGGCCAGAACATCCAGTTCATCGACCAGGACACCGGCTCGCTGCTGGTGCACCAGTTTTCGATCGACATCCAGCGCGAACTGCCCGGGAGTCTCGCCGTCATGCTGGGATACGTTGGCTCGCGTTCCAGCCACGTCAACGTCGGCATGGGCGCCATCAACATCAACCAGCTCGAACCGCGCCATCTGCCGCTCGGCGCACAGCTTCTCCAGCAGGCCGAGAATCCCTTCTTCGGCAAGGGCGGATCGGGTGTGATCGCGGCCCAGCGCGTGACCCGCTCGCAGCTTCTGCGGCCGTTTCCGCAGTTCGGCGCCGTCAACCTGCTCATGTCCGACGACAATACGGCCAAGTACGATTCCCTGGTCCTGCGCGCCCAGAAACGCTTCTCCGGCAACGTGAGTTTCATCACCACTTACACTTGGTCCAAGAATATGGACGGATCCTTCGGCGCCGCCAACCAGATCGCCTCACAACCCGGCGGTTTGCAGAACGCCTACGACCTCAAGGCCGAGTACGGACTCTCGACGGCTGACGTCACGCACCGCTTCTCAAGCGGCGTTTCGCTCGCGCTGCCCTTCGGCCGCGGCCAGCGCTGGCTGAACGGCAGCCGTCTGCTCGATCTGGCCGTGGGAGGCTGGCAGAGTCACGTGGTCACGGTCATCCAGTCTGGCTTCCCGCTGGCCGTGGTGCAGGCGGTGAATTTGAACGCCGCGATCGGCGCCGCTCTCCAGCGCCCGAACGCCACCGGCCAGACGCCCAAGACCCCGGGAACGGTTCAGGAGCGGCTGGACCGCTTCGTCAACCCGGCGGCCTTCACGAGCGCCGCCCAGTTCACTTTCGGCAACACCAGCCGACTTCTGAACGTCCGCGCTCCGGGCCTCCACAATTGGGACATCGCGCTGTTCAAGAGCTTCACGCTGTACGAACGGCTGGCGCTCCAGTTTCGAGCCGAGGCGCTCAACGCCTTCAACACGCCCCAGTTCAACCGGCCCAACAACGCCTTCGGCAACCCGAACTTCGGCGCCATCACCAGCCAGTTGAACTTCCCGCGCTTCGTCCAATTCGGAGCGCGAGTCCATTTCTGATTCCGACCCGCCATGCCGGTGAATGCGATGCACTGCTGCGTGCGGCCGCTCGTGTCTTTCGAGGGCGGCCGCCTAACCTCCTTCCGCCGAACCGCCGATCTACCGGGCGTAGAATGCGGACCGCAACGGCAGAGAAACGGCGCAAACCCCGCCACGCGGGTTCAGGGATGCGGGTAGTCCGCATCGGCTGCAAGGACGGGCTTGGCCACACGCGTTGGATCACGGCGGATTTGGTGGACCACTCCCCGGCCGGGGCCGGCCTTTCCCTAACCCGCCCGCTCGAGGTTGGCCAGTCCGTCGAGTTCCGCCCCGGCGGCGATCACCCTCCAACCCGCGGGCGGGTCGTCTGGTGCCGC
>CAKZVG010000140.1 GCA_937921835.1 uncultured Bryobacteraceae bacterium
CACCAGGCCGAAGGCGGCCAGCAGCGCCGTGGGTTCGCCGAAGGCCAGATGCGCGGCGGGACGGCCGCGGCGCGAGACGGCATCGTCCATGCACGGCAGGTCGTCCACCACCAGCGACGCGCAGTGCAGGATCTCGACCGCGGCGGCGGCGGTGAGCGTAGCCGGCCGCTCCCCGTTCAGCATTCTCGCGGCTCGCAGGGCCAGCAGCGGCCGGATGCGCTGCCCGCCCCCCAGCACCGCGTAGCGCATGGCCGCCGCGACCGGTCCGCCGCCGTCCGGGAGCAGCCCGGCGAGGTGGCGCTCGATACACAGGCGATCCGCCTCAAGGTCTGTACCTGGCCGGGTAAGGGGAAGCGCGCCCATATTCATAAGATGCAACGCGATGCGCGCCCAGCGCAAAGAATTCGGCCCGCTGGCGCGCGGGTTCAGTAACTGTGCTCGCCGAGCTCGACCCGGCCGCGGAAGGTCCAGTAGACCACGGCCGTGTAAGCCAGCACGAAGGGCATGCCGATCAGCGCAATGACCAGCATGATCCAAAGCGTCTTGGCGGTCGAAGCGGCGCGGTAAACCGTCAGCGTGTATTCGGGATTATTGCTGGCCGTCACCAGGTTGGGCCACATGGCCATGCCGAACAGAAACACTAGGCAGCAAATGCTCAAGGCCGAGGAGAAGAACGCCTGGAAGGCGCGCCCGTTGAAGATGCAGCGCGGGATGTTGGCGATCAGCAAAACGTTGAGCACCACCACCGCGCCGGCCCAGGGCAGCTTAGCGAAGTTTACGGTGGCGCGCGGAATGGTAACCAGCGTGTACATCGTGGACAAGATATAGAGCACGAGAAAGACGCCCCAGGTATGCCACATCCAGTTGCGGATGCGGTCGTGAAGCTGGCCAGGCGGGGTCTTCAGATTGAGATAGAGCGCGCCGTGCATGGCGAACATGGCCACCACCAGCAGCCCGGTCAGGAGCCCGTAGGGATTGAGCAGGCCGAGGAACGAACCGGTCATATTGCCTTCAGCGTCCAGCGGCACGCCGATCATGGCGTTGCCCACCGCCACGCCGAACAGCAGCGAAGCGAGCAGGCTGGATCCGAAGAAGCCCCAATCCCAGAAGGTCCGCCAGCCCTGGCCGGCCACCTTGCCGCGAAACTCGATCGAGATGGCGCGGAAGACCAGCGCCAGCAGCAGCAGCATGAAGGGGATGTAGAAACCGGAAAAGGCCGTGGCGTAGGCGAACGGGAAGGCGGCGAAGAGCGCTCCGCCGAAGGTGATGAGCCAGACCTCGTTGCCGTCCCAGATGGGGCCGATGGAGTTCAACACGATACGCCGCTCGCGGTCTCCGCGGGCCAGCGGGTGAAGAATGCCGGCGCCCAGGTCGAAGCCGTCGAGCACGGCGTATCCGGCCAGCAGGACGGCCAGCAGGATGAACCAAGTGAGTTGCAGATCCATGGCAGTTACTCCCCGGCCGGCTCGCGCCGGTCCTTGGCCTCCGACAGCGAGTCCTGGTGCGCGGCGCGGGCGGCGCCGGACTCCAGTATTCCCCGCCCGGTGGTGCGCTCCGGCGCTTTCACCGGCAACGGTCCCTTCTGGATCTTGCTGTTCAGCACGAACAGCCAGAGCAGAAAGAGCAGTCCGTAGATGGCGCCGAACATGAGGATGGAGCCCAGCACCTCGGGGCCTTTCAGATTGGCCGACACGGCGTCCCGCGTGCGGAGGGCTTCGGCCAGGTTGTAGCGCACCATGCCCGCCTCGTCGAACAGGACCTGGCCCGCGGCGTCCCGCAGCACGTTGGGATGCACGGTCCAGGGCTGCCGCCCCACTTCGGCCGCGATCCAGCCCAACTGATTCGCCGCGTAGGGTGCGACGACGGCGAAAACGAAGATCCACAGCAGCCAGCGTTTCTCAAACAGGGTTCCGCGCCAGCGCAGGAAGGCGGCGTACAGCGTCAGCGCGATCATGAACAGGCCCAGCGCGACCATGATATGGAAGCTGTAAAAGGACAGGCCCACCGGCGGCCGGTCTTCCTTGCGGAACTTGTCCAGGCCGATGACCGCCGCACCCGGCTTGCCGTGCAGCAACAGGCTCAACCCGCCCGGAATCCCGAGTGCGAACCGGGTGCGGCCCTGTTCGGCGTCCGGAACGCCGAACAGCGTCAGGTCCGCCGGACCGGTGACGAAGTGGCCCTCGAAAGCCGCCAGCTTGGCGGGCTGGTAATGCGCTACCATGCGGCTGTTGAAGTCGCCTGAAACCAGCGCGGCGATGCTGGCGAGCGCGGCCAGAATCAGGGCGCCGGTGAAGGAGCGCCGGGCGAACTCTTCGTGTTTGCGCTTCAACAGGTACCAGGCCGAGATACTCATGATGAAGAACGATCCCAGCACGAAGGCGCCGATCAGCGTGTGAGTCAGCCGGTTCAGCGTCGACGGGTTGAAGACGACCGCCCAGAAATCGTCCACCACCGCGCGCATGACCGGAACGCCGTTGATGAACCAGGGTTCGCCGTCGCGCATCACCTGCGCGATGCGGTGCCCGGCGGGGGTCTGCTGCCAACTGTTGGCGACGATGATCCACACCGCCGAGAACATCGATCCGAGCGAGACCATCAAGGTCGCGAAGAAGTGAAAGCCCGGGCTGACTTTGTCCCAGCCGAACACCAGCACCGCCAGGAATCCGGACTCGAGGAAGAACGCGAAGATACCTTCGGCCGCCAGCGCGGAGCCGAATACGTCGCCGACGAAGCGCGAGTAAGCCGCCCAGTTCGTGCCGAACTGGAACTCCATGACGATACCCGAGGCGACCCCCACCGCGAAACTGATGGCGAACAGCGATGTCCAGAAGCGCGCCGCCGACTCGTACAGCGGATCCCGGGTGCGCAAATACATGCCTTCCAGGTACACCATGACCACACCCATCCCGATGGTCAGGGGCGGGAACAGGTAATGAAACATGATGGTGAGGGCGAACTGGAGGCGGGAGAGAAACGTGACGTCCAGATCCACGGTCGAGGTCTCCTCCGGAAGAGAATAGCACGGCCCGGCGGGCGGCCGGCCGCGATCAGGCCGGCAGGTTCCAGCGCGCGTCCCAACTTACCCGGCGCCTGGTCCGGAAGGCCTGATTCGCCATGAAGCACGCCACCGCGGAGTAGTAGCCCTCCTCCTCGTTCACCGAGGTGCGCGCGCGCGAACGCAGGCTGTCAAGCCACTCCTTCAGAATGGGCGCGGCGGAGGCGCCCGTGCCCGGGCCCTTGAAGGCCGCCTCCCGGCTGTGCTTACCGTTGGGGCGGTACTCGTAGCCGGTATCCCGCACGTAGCGCTCGGCCCACAGCACGCCGCCGGTGCCTCGCAGCTCGACGCCCGCCGAAGTCTCGATGCCGGGCGCGGTGAGGCATTCGGCTTCGAACGTCACGGTGACGCCCTCGGGATAGTCGAGGATGAAAGACACCACGTCGGGGGTGTCGCGTCCGTCCCGGTGGAAGTAAGTGCCGCCTCCGGCCACCGCCGACTCAGGGCGCCTGAGGCCCAGCCAGTGACGCGCCGAGTCCACCACATGGACCCCGATGCCCATGATCATCCCGCCGTCGTAGTGCAGCCACTTATACGGGCTGAAGTAGATGCCGGGGTTCCAGGGTACCTTGGGACCCGGGCCGAGCCAGCGCTCCCAATCCAGGCCTTCGGGCTTGCGATCCATGCCGGGCGGCGGCGTCCGGATGTAGCCCTGGTTGGAGGTGTACCAGGTGCGCGCCAGGCCGGCCTTGCCGATGGCGCCGGTGTCGATGTACCTGCGCTTGGCTTCAAGGAACTGCGGCAGGCCGCGCCCCTGCATGCCCACCTGCACGA
>CAKZVG010000141.1 GCA_937921835.1 uncultured Bryobacteraceae bacterium
GGCCGAACAGCAAGCCGCCGCGGATCGCTTGCGGAGCGACCGCCAGGCGATTCTGGCGGTCCTGGCCCGCCACGGCGCGGCCTACGAAAGAGAAGACATCAACGAGATCCTGGCCACTTGGCCCGGTTACCCCGCGGCCAGCCTGAACGCGCTGCGCAAGGCGTTTCAGACCCGCGGGACGGCGGTGAGGATGACGCTCCGGCCGCTCGGCGAGCCGGAGGTCCGCGGCGATCGCGCAACCGTGCAGTGCGATCAGGTCCGCGAAGCCGTCATGGGCGGCGCACGGAGAAGTCCGGACACGCGCCGCGTCCAAGTGACTCTTGGCCAAAGAGCCGGAGGCTGGGTCATCGAGCAGGTCGAATAACCGGTGGCGCGTCCGGCGCTGGGTACCGCCGGGCCGCACTCGAACTTAGAAGAGGGGTTACCAATGAAATACTGGGCAATTACGCTGTTTCTGGCCGCTACGGCTTATCCGCAGAGCGCGGACCGCGACAAGCTGATCTTCGTGATCCCGCGCGCGGTGGAAGCCCGGCCGCAATTCACCATCACCGCCAAGGACGTCGACCCGATCCGCAACGCGGCCGACTTCGGCGCCGTGGCCGGCAACAACGCCAGCTTCGACCGGATCGGCGCGGGACTGCTGCGGCCGTTCAACATCGGCATCGCGACGCAGCTCTCGACTCTGCCGATCGCTTCGCCGGCCTCCGGCGTCATCTTTCGCGAGGACGCCGAGACCGGGGTGGTGGTTCCGGCTACCGAGAGCCTGGGCACGATCCTCACGGAACGCGCCGACACCATCGGCAAGCGCCGCTTCTATCTCGGATTCACGCGCCAGCAATTCCGCTTCGACCGGCTGGAAGGCCAGCCGCTCGGCTCGCTGACGGCGCTCGATCCGGGGGGAATCGACACCCGCATCCTCCAGGACGGAGTGCGCCAGACGACCTCGCCGACCACCATGGGCACGCAGATCGACTTACGGCTGGATCAGAACATCGTCTTCGCAACCTACGGAGTGACCAGCCGCTTTGACGTCTCGGCGGCCATGACCTGGGTGAACGCGACCGCGTCCGCGCTGGCCTTCGACGCTCAGATCCACAATACCGGCAATCCCTTCGCGCAGGGGACCTGCTGGTGCGCGCAGACCTTCGACGTGAACCTCTCGCGCCAGACTTTCGACCAGGACTTCGGCCGCTCCGGACTGGTCTTACCGGGCGTGTTCGGGCGCGCACGGCAGAGTTCCACCGGTATCGGCGATACGCTGCTGCGCTTCAAGGGCGCGGCGTATCAGGGCAAGCAGGCGGCGCTGGCGCTGGGCGCGGACCTGCGGCTTCCCACCGGCGACGAGTTGAACTACCATGGCTCGGGAGCGGTGGGCTTCAAACCCTTCGCCGCGGTTTCTCTGCACAGCGGCAAGGTGGGCCCGCTGCGGATTTCGCCCAACTTCAACATCGGCTACCAGGTCAACGGCAAGAGCGTCCTTGCCGGGGATGTTTTCACCGGGCGGAAGGAAAGCCTGCCGAACTCATTCGCCTGGTCGGCGGGCGCCGGCGTTTCGGTGGCCGAACGCTTCACGCTGCTGACCGACGTTTTGGGAACGACCCTGATCGACGCGGTCCGGCTCACGCCGGCCTCCGTCCCCGGCCGCGGCCAGGGGCTCGCCGCTCCCAGCGGCGTGGCGGTCGCCGCGGGCAAGCAGACCTACACCATGACCAACGGAGCCTTCGGCTTCAAGGTCAAGCTGGCGGGGAACATGGTATTCACCAGCAACATGCTGGTGGCGTTCAATAACACCGGTCTGCGCGACAGGATCGTTCCCCTGTTCGGCATCGGCTACACCTACTGACCCGCTGGCCGCGCGCCGGGATGCGGGAGACGCTCCGTCAGCGGGTCAGCCGGAGGACGAACTCCTCCATCACGATGCGGTCGTCGGGGCGGGCGTCGCGCAGGGCGCGGTCGGCGGCAAAGATGATCTGGCCAGCTTCGGCGAGTTGCGCCGGGCTGAAGCTGGTCATGGTGCGGTGGATCTGTTCGGCGCGCGAGCGCCACATGGGCGGGCCGAGCTTGCTGAAGTGCGTCTGAATCTGTTGCGCGCCGCGCAGTCCGGCTTCGCGCGCGGCCAGGGCGAAGCGGAACTGCGCGGCCAGGAAAGTCAGCGCGAGCGGCAGGTATTCGCCCTCGCGCACCAGGCTGTCGAGCAACTCGAGCGACTTGACGCGGTCCTTGCGGCCGAGCGCCTCCACCAGCGCGAACACCGTGGTCTGCCGCGAATCCGGCACCATCGCGGCGATCTGCTCCGGGCCGACGGCGCCGCCTTCACCCGCGAACAGGCGCAGTTTCTCGATCTCGGTCGCGATGCGCGTCGCGTCCGAGTTCAGCGTTTCGACCAGCATTCCGATCTCTTCGGCGCCGATGCGCAGACCCGCCTTCGCCGCCAGCTTGCGCGCGAGCTGATGCGCCTCGGACGGCGTGTAGCGCGGAAACTCGACCACCGCCGGGATCATGGAGTAGAACTTCCGCACACGCTCGATCCGGGCCTTATCCTCGCCTTCGAAATCGAAACGGCTTGACTCGAAGACCAGCACCGTCGCCGGGGGCGGCTGCTTGAAATAGGCGGTTAGCGCCGCGGCCGCGTTCTCCAAGGCATCCTCCTTGGCGGCGGCGCGGCCCCTGGGCAGAACCGCTTCGGCGCTGTAGACCCAGATCACACGGTCGGCGGCGAACAGGGACATCGAACACGCGTCATCGAGGACCTCGGCCAGCGAGACCTCGTCGAGGTCATGGCGGGTGAGTCCCTGCTCGCGCTCGCCGGGAGGAAGCACACGCTCAATGAGGGCGCGGCGGCAGGCGGCGCGGCGCCAGGCTTCCGGACCGAGGAACAGATAGGCGGGTTCAGGCGGCTGGCGGCCGATTTGGGCAACGAACTGCTCCGGCGTCATTAGAACATCTCCAGGATGGCGCTCACGACGGCGCGCGCCACATCGCGGCTGAGACGCTGCATGGCGGTGTCGCTCTCGTCGAAGTAGGCCACCTGGTCCACGCTGATTTCGTAACGCTCGCGGAACTCCAGGAACGGGCGGGAGTAGATCAGCTTCCCCGTCGCGCGGTCCTGGAGGGAGACCTGGAGATGGACGATGACGAGAATGCCACTGGCGCGTCCGGTCCGGTCGTCGAATACGGTGGGATAGGCGTTGTAGTTGACCACGCTGCCGCTCAGAATCGCGTCGGCCTGGTTGGGATCGGCGACCACCTGGTAGCGGGTGCGCGAGATGAGTTCCCGCGTCACGGCGGCGGCGAGGCGGTCGGCCAGTTTGTAGCGGATGGTGGCGTTGCCGAAGGCCGGTACGGCGATGGTCTTAACGCTCTTGGGCACCAGATCGGCGCGTCCGGCCACGTGGTAGCCGCAACCGGCGGCCAGCGCGAGGGCGGAGAACGCGGCGGCGGCGCGGATCAAGCGTCCTCCCCGGGGAACGCCTGCCGGGCCACCTGGACGGCGTCCTCGGCCACCACGCGGAGGTTGTCGGCCGCGATCCAGAACCAGGCCGACCTGGA
>CAKZVG010000142.1 GCA_937921835.1 uncultured Bryobacteraceae bacterium
ACAGCGCCGCGGTGTAGATGCCCAGCCCGGCCAGGTACTTGCCGAGCACCACTTCCACGTCGCTGGCGGGCAGCGTCAGCAACAATTCCTCGGTCCCTTGTTTCTTTTCCTCCGCCCACAGGCTCATCGTCACCGCCGGCACGAAGAACACCAGCAGGTAGGGGAAGAAACGGTTGAGCTGATCGAGATTGGCCAGGTTGGCGCTGAAGAACCGCTCCTGCCAGAACGCGGCCATGGCGCTCAGAAAGACGAACAGCGAAATGAACACGTAGCCGGTGGGAGTGCTGAAATACCCGGCGATCTCGCGCTCGAACACGGCGCGGATTACACGGCGGCGGGTTCGCATGGCTGCTCCTGGGTAAGCGCGTGAAAGGCGTCGTCGAGCGTGGCGTGGCCGCCCCGCATCTCCTCCGGCGTTCCGTCGAAAACCACCCGGCCTCGGTTGATGAGAATGACGCGGCTGGCCATGGCTTCCACTTCTTGCAGGATGTGAGTGGAAAGCAGGATCGTCTTGCTCCGGCCCAGTTCGCGGACCATGCGGCGAACTTCGCGGATCTGGTTGGGGTCGAGTCCGCTGGTGGGCTCGTCCATGACGAGCACGTCGGGTTCGTGCAGCAGCGCCTGCGCCATGCCGACGCGCTGGCGGTAGCCCCGCGAGAGCTTGCGGATGCTCTTCTCGATCACCGCGCCCAGGGCGCAGCTTGCGGCGACTTCGTCGATACGCCGCCGCAGGCGCTCGCCGCTCAGGCCGCGCGCCTTGCCGAAGAACTTGAGCAGCGCAAGCGGGGTCATGTCGGGATAGAGCGGCCCGTTCTCGGGCAGGTAGCCCAACCGCTCCGCCGCCGCGATGCGGTTGCTGGCGACGTCGATTCCTGCCACGCGCGCCGTTCCCGCGCTCGGCGCGAGATAGCCCGTGAGGATCTTCATGGTGGTCGACTTGCCGGCTCCGTTGGGCCCGAGAAACGCGGCCACCTGGCCGCGCGGGACCGTGAAGGTCACGTCCCGAATGGCGGCAAAGGAGCCGTAGAACTTGCTGAGTCCCGCGGCTTCGATCGCAATGGGTTCGGACATCCTGTAAACCTGGCGCGGCCGCGCGGGCCGCCGGGTGATCCACAAACTCTGGGTGTCTTCATCATCCAATTTACTACGGCGGCGCAGCCGGCAGTCCGCTTGCGGCCGGTCCAGCCAGGGCGTCAGAGGAGTACCGTGCCCGTAAGTCTGGCGGCGAAGATCCCGCCCGCGGGGCGCTGGCCGTTCGCGCCGCTGTGGGGGGATTCCCGCCGGTTTCCGCCACGCACCCCGGCGGGCCGGATGCGCCAGGCACGAGTCAGTCGTCGAACGCATTCCCTGGAACGGCGGCAAGCGCGAGGTGGCGTGCGCCATGGAGGGGGTTCCTGGCGCGTTGGGTCCCGCGCTTGAGCGGCATCCAAGCGACGCGGGTGGATGAACTGCGCGAGCCGGCGCCTTGTGAAAACGCTTCTCACAAGCCGCCGCCGCCCAGGCGGGTCAGGCGTTGCGGGTGCTGGACCGGCTCCGCATCACCCGCGATCTGAACCAAGGGGCAGCCCGGCGCGGGCGTCGGCGCCACCTCTGCGGCTCCCCCTGCTGTGAGCCCCTTAAAAGATGAATTTCAGCGCGAACTGCACCTGCCGCGCCGGGTAAGTTCTCGTGATGACGCCGAACGTCGGCGCCGAGCGGTTCGGGTTGGGCGCGCGGAAGTTAGTCCGGTTGAGTAAGTTGAAAAACTCACTCCGGAATTGCAGGCTCTTCGCCTCCGTGAAGCGGAAACTCTTTTGCAGGTTCGCGTCCAGTTGGAAGAACTCCGGACCGTAAACGCAGTTGCGGGGCGCATTGCCGAAGGGCTGGCTGGGGTCGGTGGGCAGAATCACCGTGGCCGGGTTGAGATAGCGGTTCGGGCCGCGCTGGTCCTTGGGCATCAGCGGATCGCCGTTTAGGTTCGGGCGGTAGGAGATTGCGCCGCGCCAGTCCGGGCCGATGTCGGAGACCTGGAAGTTGGCGGCCGGCGCGTAGCGCAGGTTGATGGGCTCGCCGCTGGTCAGCGTATTGATCGCGCTCACCTGCCATCCGCCCACGATGGCTTCGCCGATGGAGTGCAGGCGGGCGCCGTAGCGGCGGCCCTTGCCTACCGGGATCTCCCAGACCACGGCAGTGGTGTTGTTGAGCCGCTGGTCGTAACCCGAGGCGCCCTTCTCCGCGGCCCGGTCAGAGAAATTCTGCGGTCTGCTGGCGTTGCCGTTGCCCTGGTCCTCCAGCGACTGGCCTACGTTGTCCATCGCCTTCGACCAGGTGAACGAATTCAGGAACGACAGTCCCGCCGTCTGGCGCCGCTCGACCTTGAGTTGCAAACCCTTGTAGTTGGCCCATCCCTGCGGGCTGGTGATGGTGATTCCGGCGAAGCCCGGAATCGGCCGCCGTGCCAACAGTGGGGTGTTTTCACCCGGCCGCTGCGTGCGCGCCTGGTTGAAATCCGCGAACAGGATGAGGTTCTCGCTGCGGTTGCCCACGTAGGCGATGTCGATGACCGTGTTCGGAAGAAACTCGCGCTGCACGGAGACGAACCAGTTCTGCACGTAGCCGGTGCGCGTGTCGCGCGGGATATAGGAGATGTTCGCCTGTAGCGGGTTGAACTTGTCCGGATCGGTGAGACCGGCCGGGTAGCCCTGGTCGGTCGGTCGGAAGCCCGCGTCGCCGGGGCGCTGGTTGACCACCGCCGTCACCACCTGCGGCCCGTTGATGGCCAGGATGTTGCCGCCGCCCGCGCGGTTGAAATGCACGTAGCTGATGCCGTAGCCGGCGCGGACGGCCGTCTTCGGGCCGATGGCGTAAGCCGCGCCGATGCGTGGCGCCCAGTTGTTGCGGTCCGGATTCACCTGCGCGCGCTCCGCGATGGAGCCGCTCTTGGCCGGAATCAGGGCGCGCTTGCCGGGATCGAAGTTGCTCAGTTTGTTGTCCCGCTCCCACTGCGGCGTGAAGTACTCGTAGCGCACGCCAAGGTTCAGCGTCAGCCGGGGAGTTACCCGGAAGTCGTCCTGCAAGTAGAACATGTTGCCCACCTGCCGGTACTGCGCGATGAAGAAGTTAGTCAGGGAGTAGCGGCTCCTTAGGCCGAAGATGAAATCCGCCAGCGGGGCGCCGCTGAAATTGCCCTGGTAGAAATCCTGGCCGTAGAGCGGGTTCACGTCCTGGATCTCGGTGTGGATGCGCTGGTATTCGTAGCCCGCCTTGATCGAGTGGCGCCCGAGCAGGTGCGAGTAATTCAGGCGCGGGTTATACAGGAACGGGTGCTGCCACTGCGGGTTGGTCGGCTGGCGGCCAAAGCGCGAGAACCCGGTCACTTCCTGCGCCGTGATCCCGCCGGTCAGGCGCGGGTCTTCGCTCAGTCCCGGGATCCCGAACAGGCTCCGCATGCTGGGGCCGCCGATGTAAGGAGGTTCCTTGCCGGCCCGGGTCTTGGACAGGCCCATGCGCGCCTCGAACACCGCAGCCGGGGAGACCGTCCAGGTGGCGCCGAAGGCCATCTGCTGATTCAGGATGCGGATGAAACCGTTGCCGTCGCCGCCGGCCAGAGTGGGAATGTCGGGGCTCTGGAAGATATTGGTCTTGCGGTGGCTGGCTCGGAGGAACGCCGACACCCGCGAGTGCGCCTGCGCGTCGATCTTGGCGTCCATCTTGTCGGTGTTGTTCGTATCCTTGCGGATGTTCTCGAACAGGTTTGGATTGACGCCCGAATTGGGCAGCGGCAGGGTCTCGAGAATGAAACGCGCCAGGGGGTTGTAGTCGCTCTTGGGAATTCCCGAGTTGGCCGGGTAGACCCGGCGGGTGACCGGATGGGTGATCTGCACCGGAAAGACGCCGTTGCGCTGCGCCGCCGTGGGCAGCGTGGCGGTGGTCAGGAAACTGGTGACTTCGCGGAAGCCCTCGTAGTCGGCGAAGAAAAAGGTGCGGTCCTTCACTACCGGCCCGCCCAGCACGAAGCCGTACTGGTTGCGGCGCAAGGTCGGCTTGACGTTATTGCGCGGCTTGAAGAAGCCCACCGCGTTGAGCTTGTCGTTGCGCAGGAACTCCCACGCCGCGCCGTGAAACTCGTTGCCGCCGCTCTTCATCGCGGCGTTGATCATGGCGCCGGAAGTGCGCCCGTACTCAGCGCTCATGTTGTTGGTGACGATCTTGAATTCCGAGATCGCGTCCGGAGGCAGGTTCACCACCTGGTTGGAGAAGCCCTGGTTGCTTGTACCGTAGGCGTTGTTGTCCACCCCGTCGAGCAGGAAGTTGTTGAATGTGCTGCGCTGCCCGTTGACATTGAAGGAGCCTTCCCGCGGCGGGTTGGCGACCGCGTAACTGGAGCGCCGCACGCCTGCCGAAAGCAGAGCCAGATCGGCGTAGTTGCGGCCGTTCAGCGGGAGTTCGACGATGTTCCGCTGGTCAATCACCTGCCCGCGATGGCTGGATTCGGACTCCACCAGCGGCACCGTGGCGGTGACGTTCACACTCTCGGTAATCTGCCCGACCACGAGTTGCAAGTCCACCCGCTGCCGGGCGTTGACGTTCAGCAGCACGTTTTCGGCGACCGCCGGGGCGAAACCGGCCTTCTCCGCGACGACCTTGTAGCGCCCGGGTTTCACGTTCACGAACTCGTAATTGCCGTTGTCGTCGGTCTCGCGTTCAGCCGAGATGTTCGTGGCCAGATTGGTCAGCCTCACCTTCACGCCGCTCACCACGGCGTCGGAACGGTCCTTGACAGTTCCGAGAACTGCGCCTGCCTCGAACTGCGCCGGCAGCACGCCCGCCGCCAGCGAGCACACAAGGAACACACGGGTCATTCTCATGGTTCCAAGAGAGTAGCAACCCGGCATTGCAGGAAGATTTCCGCGGTGTTACGGAAGCGACAATTCCTTGCTTGTCTTTGCGGGCGGAATGCGGCGGCGCTGAGGCCCGCCAGCGCGCGCACGCCTGGAGCGGCTCGACGAAGACGGGCGCGTGGCCGCCGCCAGTGCAAACGGGGCTTTCGCTCAGCAATAGCCCGAGGCCGCCACGCTGCGCCCGGCCCGTTCGGCGGCCACGCGCTGCATGTATCCGCTCGCCCGGAAAGCCGCCAGCGGGTCCTCGGGCAGGCCTTTCGAGCGCCTCCACTCGCGGATCATCGGGCGCACGTCGGTCGAGAAAGCGCCGCGCAGGCACTCTTCGGCGTCGATCAGTTCGCCGCGCTCCTGGAAGCGCGACAGCGCTGCGTGATCCACCAGCGCGGCCTTCGCGAACAACTCCTGCGCGTTGTTTACGGTCTGGATCATCTCCTCGATCTTCGGCTTGAGATTATGGCTCTGGTCGATCATGTAGGCGATTTCGGCCCGCTGTCCGCTGTCCCAGGCGTGAAACTGGATCTCGTGGAAAATCCGGAAAACCTGATAGGGATCGATGGAGCCGAGCGTGAGATCGTCGTCGGCGTAGCGCCGGTCGTTCAGATGGAAACCGCCCAGCATTCCCTCGTCGAGCAGCCAGGCGACGATCTGTTCGATGTTCTGCGCCTGGTAGTGGTGTCCGGTGTCCACCAGCACGCGCGCCTTCGGGCCGGCGGCTTTCGACAGCAGGAACGACATGCCCCAATCGGCGATGTCGGTGTGGTAGAAGGCGGGCTCGAAGGGCTTGTATTCGACCAGCAGATACTGATCCTCGCCGAGCGCCGCGTGGCACTCGGCCAGGCACTCCGCGAACCAGCGTTTGCGGCGGCGGATGTTGGCCGTGCCCGGGTAACAGGAGCCGTCGATAAACCACAACGAAAGGTAGCGGCTGCCCACCCGCTTGGCGATTTCGATCGACTCGAGCGTGTGTTCGATGGCCTTGCGCCGGATGGCAGGATCGGGGTTTCCGAACGATCCGTTCTTGTAACACTGCTCCTCGAACAGCGTCGGGTTGACGGCGCCGATGCGCACCCCGTGTTTCCGCGCCTCCGCCGCCACCTCCTCCGCGCTGGCCAGCCCGTTGGGAAAATCCCAGGCGGTGTGCACCGCCACCGTGGGGCAGCAGCCCGTCAGGGCGTGCACCTGCCCGGCGTCGCTCAGCTTCTCCGCCACGGAACCCGCCGCGCCCGGCTGCCGGAACTTTCCGAAGCGCGTTCCGGTGTCGGGAAAGCCCCAGGACGGGATCTCAACCAGGAACGAATCGAGCGCGCGTTGAACTCTCTCTTCCGCTTTTTCCGCCATAAGTCCCCGGCAGCCAGTATAGCCTGAAAGCGCGGCGCCCGATCCGCCTGCCACGCTCCGGGATCGGGCCGACATCGCACAGCCCGGTGGGGCATCCGCGCATTCCGATTTGTGACGGGAACCAGCCCGCTGTGCTTCTTGACGCCGGGCGTGGGGCCTCAAGCACAGGGTCTATCCGAATACCAGAAGAAGGCAGATTGATACCGAAGCCTGCTGTTGGCTCCCGCGCCGGCGAGGCCGCGGCCGGTCTTGAGCGTGTGGCAACCGATGATCAACATTGTGTGAGCGACCGCCATTATGGCCCGCTTCACGCCCCGCCGGGCAGCCAAACGCTCAGACTGGGCTGAGAGACAGCAGCCCATCGTGCGAGTCACAGCCCAGGCCGCCTGGCATAGCGGCCGCCGCAACCAAACAGGGATGGCGTTCGCCATCCCGCAGGATGTGGGTTTTCGGCGGTCATTCATCTGAAGGAGAAGCAGAAACGCCAGGCACAGTTGGTTGCAAAGCACCAGGAGCAAGATCACGGCAACGCTGTCCGGTTTTGACCGGCTGGTCTTTCGGAGGGCGTTGCGTTCCATCTTCGACGACGAGGGGATGAAGCGCTACCTCGGGGCGAATCAAATTCTGCTGAAGGACCTCGGCCCGCAAGTGGAGCGGGTGAGCGGGTGACCGAAGGAAGGGTCGTTGGCGGAGGCTGGACCTTGGGGCGGCCGGTGAAATATCTGGTTTCCAGGCAAGTGAGCAAGGAGGAGATTGCTCGTGGCCTTGCGGCCAAGGACAGGATTCGCGACGGGTTGGTGCGCGTGCTGAGGCGCGTGGAGCCGCGCTGCCGCGAGTGCCTGTTCTTGTACCACTACCGGATGCTCCCGGTGTCCGGCTTCCTGAACGCCCGGATTCAAACTTGGGTTTCCTTTCGAGTACGGATCTGCCTGAACGGCCGCCAGTGTCTGGCGCGGTAGATGGAGGCCGTAGGGCTGGAGTAGGTTCAGCAGGACAACTGCCATCGGTGAATCGCGGACCGGGCAAAGGCGCAACGGCTGATAGAGCGGCCATTGACATCGCCTTCCGGGAGGTGGCGGAGTTACGGCGGCTGTGCCTGCGGCGGATCCAACACGGAATGACGGCCTTTTCCATTCCGGACGTGATGCGCCACCTGAGAAAGCGCATACCGGTGAGCGGAGGCGTGCCGAAGCGGTTTTCGGGCGAGGCGCCTCAAACACAGCGTGAGCGGCAACTCGCAGAAGCTCCACGACGAGCCATCCCCCTCAGGGGAAGCGTGCTGCGCGCCGAAAGGAGGGTTCACAACGGCGACGGGTTCCGCGCGTGGCTGGCGGCGGCGAGCCGCGGTGAGTTCGCGATCCACGGATTCCGCAACCGCGATCCGCAAGCCAACTTCTTTCCGCGCGCCGCCCAGCCGCCGGAGGAGGCACGCCGCCGTCCGGCCAACGTGAGCCGCAAACTCCGCCCGCTGCGGCGCACGGGCTGATCACAGAAACCAACTGGCACGCACCGCTGTCAACTCACGGTCTCCGGGCGCAGAGCCACCACCGCCAGGCCGACCGCACGCGGCTATAGGGTTCAGCAGAAGACTTGCAAGCAGTCAGAGCCTGGCGCGGGTTCGTGAGAACGCCCACAGCGCCGCGGAATCCCTTGATGAGGCTGGACCGTGATGTCCATCCGCAATTGGTCCCATTGGAAAACGCAACGTCGTCTGCCACGGCGCTCCTCCCCCACGCCATTCCGGCCTCGCTCCGTATCGATCTCACCTAAAAACGGATTCCGCTATCAAGCCTCGCGGGCCAAGTCTGCCCGCTGAACTCGATCCCGGCACTGCTACCGGGAAAAACGGAGATCCTGCCCGGGGCCAGCGATCCCGCGTTCTCCACGCGCATCCGCATACCCGCAGGCATGGTGGCAGATTCCGGTTTTTAGGATCAGCTTGCATTGGCCAAGTTCCGCTTGGAAATCCTTGACGCGATTGTGCTATAGTTCAAAAGAAGCCTCGTGGGCCTGTGGCGCAGTTGGGAGCGCGCTTCCATGGCATGGAAGAGGTCGTGGGTTCGAATCCCACCAGGTCCACCAAACCTTTCAAACACTTACGGATACCCCACCAGCCATCACCCACGCGTGGAGTCCATTTGGAGTCCAAAACCATGGGCAC
>CAKZVG010000143.1 GCA_937921835.1 uncultured Bryobacteraceae bacterium
GGATAGTTGAAACTCGCGCCGGCGGCGTATTCCCGCACGTGCGTCCAGCCGCCCCCGGGCGCCCTCAACTTCGGCGCGCCCTCGAGGCACGCAATGCGCTCGCCGTTCTCGACAAACACGTTGGCCAGGTACACCGGGTGCGCGGACGCGACCGCGCACACACCCGCGGCAGGCCGCAGAATCGAGTCCACCACGTTGACGCCGCCGTCCCAGGGAGCGCCCTTGGACCCTTCCGAGCGGATGCCGGCGCCTTCGACCGCCGCCCCCACCACGGTCAGCGGCCCACGCCCGTCATAGAGAAGCGCCGCCTCCGTCTGCCCTCTCAGCACCAACCCGCTCACCACCGGAACCGGCTGCGAACCGCGCAACGGACCGGCGCCGCGCGCGTAGATGCCGTAGCGGCCGCCCTCGACCGCAACGCCGTGCAGGCCCCCGCCCGAGCCAGGCAAACGCCGCACGCCGGCGAATGCGCCCCGGGCGTCGATGCGCACGTCCTGGATGGACGATCCCTGCGCGCACTGGTGCTCGATCCCGATTGCGCCCGGGTTGCCTTTCCCCAGTACGATCTCCAGCCCCAGGATGGTTTGGTTGAACGAGATGTTCGGCTGCGGCGCCAGCGGGTTGGTCTTGCCATCGCTGCGCGTTTCGTTGCGCGCCCAGAAGTGGATGAGCGGCTTGGGGTCTTGCGCGTTCTGAAACGGCCGCGCATGATCGGCCAACACCAGCCGCGTATCCGCCGGGCCTTGTCCAACCAGCGAGCACGGGAAATGATAAGACTCGTGCTCGACCACCGGGTCGGCCGGCCCGTAGTCCCAGTGATCCCGCGCCACCGTCCCCTGCACGCATTCGAGCGTGTCCGAGACCAGGTACCTTCCGGCGGGCAGGAAGGTGACCAGGCGCGCGTCGCGGGCGTCGCGCATCGCCTGAATGATGGCGCGCGTCGAATCGCGCTTGCCGGAAGGGTCGGCCAGGTAGGGGCGCCGGGTTACGTCGAGGATGCCGTAGGAGGCGAGCCGTTTGTCTTCGTACGCGGCGATGACTTCGCGGCCCCGCGCCTCGACTTCCGCGCGGGTGCGCACGGGCTTCTCTTCGGTCAGGCCGCTCGCGGCGGCGAGCAAGAGAATGGCGAGATTCCGGTACATAGGTCGCATGTCGGGAGGCGGGACTCCGCCCGGATTCGTTTGATACCCTCTTATTATGCGTCAGGGTATCCGATTCCTCGCTTTCGCGTTGTGTCTTGCGCCGCTTCTGGCCCAGTCCGACCGCGGCGCCATCACGGGCCGGGTTTTCGATCCCAGCGGCGCCGCCGTGCCCGCGGCTACGGTCGCCGCCTTGCACCAGGCCACCGGCGTACGCTACACCGCCACCACGAACGAAGCCGGCAACTATGTGATCCTCCAGCTTCCCGTCGGCGCCTATGAGGTGAGCGTCAGCGCCGCCGGTTTCCGGCGATTCGTCCAGCGGGGCATCGAGATCAACGTCGCGCGAACCGCCACGCTGGACGTCTCGCTCGAGGTCGGTCAGGTAGATCAGGCCATCGAGGTTACGGCTTACGCCGCGTTGCTTGAGGCCAGCACCTCCGACCTGGGCACGGTCATCAGCCGCGAACGGATCATGGATCTGCCGCTGTCGGTCTCCGGCAACATGCGCAACCCGGAGGCCTTCATCTTTCTGGCGCCGGGCGTAACCGGCGACGCGGCCAACACGCAGATCAACGGCTCGCAGTCGCGCGCCAAGGAAGTCCTGCTCGACGGCGTGGGCTCCACCAGCCCCGAAAGCGGCGGCATCCTGTTCACCTACCCGTCGGTTGAAGCCATTGGCGAGTTCAAGCTGGTCAGCAGCAACTACAGCGCCGAGTACGGCCGCACCGGCGGCGGCTTCGAAGTGTTCACGACCAAGTCGGGGACCAACGAACTGCACGGCTCTCTGTTCAATTACCTGCGCAACGACGTCTTCGACGCGCGCGGCTTTTATCCCGCCACCACGCCCGTGAACCGGCAGAACGAATTCGGCGCAGCGGTGGGGGGGCCGGTGTTGTTTCCCAAGCTCTACAACGGCAAGAACCGCTCGTTCTTCCACTTCGTCTATAGCGGATTCCGCTTCCGCGCGGGCGCGACCAACCAGTTGCTGAGCATCCCGCCGGAGGATTTCCGGCGCGGCGATTTCACCCGCGCCGGGCGCCCGGTCTATGATCCCGCCAGCACGCGGGTGGAAGGCGGCCGCACCGTGCGCACTCAGTTTCCGGGCAATGTCATCCCGCAGAGCCGCTTCAGCCAGGTCTCGCGAAACATGCTGGCGGTGGTGCCGGCGCCCACCACCGGCGGCGTGTTGAACAACTTTCTCTCGGTCGGTGCGCGGCGCTTCGAGCGCGACCAGGTGAACGTCAAGATCGACCACGCCTTCAGCGACCGCAGCCGCTTCAACGCCTTCGCCTACATCGGCACGCAGAACAACATCGACGCCGAAGGACTCCCCAGCCCGCTGAGCGCCGCCCTGAACCGCGACTACCGCTCGCGCTGGATCCGCCTCAACCACGACCTGATTCTCACCGCCGCCACGCTGAACAACTTTCGCGCCGGCTTCACGCGCGAGGGCGAGTACTGGCGCAAGCTGTCGGTCGACCAGGGCTGGCCCGCCAAACTCGGACTCCGGGGCGTGAACGAGGGGCCGGGCAACGTCTTCCCGCTGGTCACCTTCACCGACGGCTTCACCGGCTGGGCCAACGAGCAGAAAAGCGCCGGCGCGCAGGTGAACAACACCTTCCAGGTCTCCGATACCCTGAGCCACATCCGCGGCAGCCACAGCCTCAAATTCGGGCTCGACGCGCGCTGGCTGCAAACCAACGGCGTCGATCCGTTCCTCAACCAGGGCCGCTTCGATTTCAACGCGCTCGGCACCGGCCTTCCCGGAACCGCGGCCAGCGGCAACGGCTTCGCGAGCTTCCTGCTTGGGCAGGTGCACCGCGGCGAGCAGAACATTCTGGCCTACGCGCCCGCCAACCGCTACCGCTACCTCGCCTTCTTCGTGCAGGACGACTGGAAGGCCACCCGCCGCCTCACGCTGAACCTCGGGCTGCGCTACGACATTTACTTCCCGCGCCGGGAGAAGAACAATAACCTGTCGGGCTTCGATCCGGACCTGCCGAATCCGGGCGCCGCCGGGCGTCCCGGCGCGGTGGCGTTCTTGGGCAGCGGCCCGGGACGCAACGGCCGCACCAGCTTCGCCGACACCTACTACCGCAACTTCGGACCGCGCTTCGGCTTCGCCTTCCAGGCGGCCTCGAACACCGTGCTGCGCGGCGGCTACGGCATCTATTTCGCGCCGGGCAACGCGACGGCGGGCTTGCGCTGGTCGCAGGCGCTGACCTTCGGCTTCAGCGCGCGCCCGACGCCCACCACCCCCGACAACGGAATCACCCCGGCCTTCAACTGGGACAACGGCTTCCCGCCCAGCCCGGTGATCCCGCCCGTCATCAGTCCCACCGTGGCCAACGGTTTCG
>CAKZVG010000144.1 GCA_937921835.1 uncultured Bryobacteraceae bacterium
GCCGCCGCCGCCGTGGTTGTAGCGCAGGCCCACCGGTAGGCTCATGGCGTAGGCCGCCAGCGAGGGCCGTAGCGGTTCGAAGAACAGATCGCGGCCGCTCCACAGGTGGTAGCAGTAGCTGTAGACCCAGCCGAAGGGTACGAAGCCGTAGTGCCGCCGGAGCACCTCCATCGATTCCCGCAGCGATTCCCGGCGCTGGCCGAGGGTCTTGTTTTGCGGGTACATTCTGGAGGTGGCCAGGCATTCGGCCAGGTGGTGCAACTGGCGCCGCCGGGAAAGGCGGATCCAGAGGTCGTAGTCGAAGGCGAAGCGCAGCTCCGGATTCAACGCGCCCACGGCTTCGAAGGCCTCGCGGCGGATAAAACAGGCGGGCTGGCAGATGAGACACTCGCGTGACAGGCCCCGCTCGTCGATGGCGGCCACCGGGTATGGCCCCAGCGGATTTCCGGCGGCATCCACCCAGCGCGCGCCGCCGTAAACCGCGGCCGCTTCCGGATGGGTCCGCAGGTATCGGGCGGCCTTGCCGACGGCTCCCGGCAGATAGGTGTCGTCGGCGTTCAGCCAGGCCAGAATGGAGCCGGTGGCGAGCTCGAAGCCGCGGTTCACCGCGTCGGCCGCGCCGCGGTCCGGCGCCGACACGAAGCGCAGGCGGCCGGCGTAGCGCCGCACGATCTCCGCCGTCCCGTCGGTGGAACCGCCGTCCATGACGATGTACTCGATGGCCGGGTAGTCCTGCGACAGAACGCTTTGGATGGTTTGCTCGATGAAGCGGACCATGTTCAGGGCGGGCGTGACGACGGAGACGGTGAGGTTCGCTGGCACGGTTCAGGTTGCGTTCTTGTCCGGAACCCCCTATCCTATCGCGTCGCGGGGCCGCGCAGCGGACGGGGAAACCGGTCAACGCACGGCCGCGGCCAGGCGCGGCACCAGCATCCACTTCAGCACACCGCGCGGCTGGGGACCGGACTGGTCCACGTCGATCCGGATGAGCGAGCCTTTCTTTACGTCGATCTGAAGCGACGGAGCGGCCAGCAGGTAGGCGGCCAGCCTTCCGAATTGCGGCTCATGGCCGGCCAGCAGGATCTGGCCGGCGTCTTTATGCGCGCGAAGTTCGTCCCAAACCTCCTCGGGACGGCAACCCGGCAGGAGCGCGCGGCAGGTCAAGGGATCGCCGCCCGAGCCGAGAACGCTGGCGGCCACCGCGGCCGTTTCGAGCGCCCTGCGCAACGGGCTGCTGAGAATCGCTCCCGGCCGCACGCCCGAGGCCCGCGCCAATTTCAGGATCTCGCGGAGCTTTTTCTTCCCCTCGGAAGTCAGTGCCCGATCGGCGTCCCGCTTGTCCGCGCGGGGTTCCTCCGCGATTCCATGCCTGAGCAGGTAGATCTCCATCCAGACCACCCCCAAAGACCCACTACCGCGTGGAAGCCTCCATTTTGGCATACTTAGGGATACGCCGGGCGAATCCGGCCCCTGTCATGGAATCGACGCAAGCGCTTCTCCGGCGCTCCGCTTTCTATCTGGCTTGTGCCTCGGCGGTGACCGTGCTGGTCTCCATCGCGGCGTGCCACATCCTGCTGGCGATGGCTTTTGCCGCACTGCTGTTCTCGGGCGAGAAGCTGCGGCTGCCGCCGATCCGCCTGCCGCTGGCCGTGTTCATGGCCGGCACCCTGCTTTCTCTTGCCTTATCGCCGGATCCGGCGGCGGGCCGGCCCCAGATCCGCAAGTTCTTCGTTTTTCTTACACTGCTGGTGGTCTTCAGTCTCGTCCGCGAGGTGGCCCAGATGCGCCGTCTGGTCCTGGTCTGGGTGGGGGTGGGAACGGTGTCGGCGGCCAAGAGCCTGGTACAGTTCTACGAAAAACTCGACCAGTCGCGGATGATGGGCCAGCCCTTCTATCAACACTATGTAGCCGAGCGCACTACCGGCTTCATGAGCCATTGGATGACCTTCGGCGGGCAAATGATGATTTTGCTCCTGCTGCTGGGGGCGTTCCTGATGTTCTCGCCGCACTGGCGGCGCCTCCTGTGGCTGTGGCTGCTGGCGGGGGGGACCATCGGGATGGCGCTGCTGCTGGGCTTCACGCGCGGCATCTGGCTGGCGTCGGCCGTCGCCGCCCTCTACCTGGTGTGGCACTGGAAGCGCCCGCTGGTGCTGGCCGCGCCGCTGCTGGCAGCGCTGTTCCTGTGGCTGGGGCCGGCCTCCTTGCGCGAGCGCTTGACCTCCATCCTGCGGCCGCGCGCCGAGGTGGATTCCAACGAGCACCGGGTCATCACCTGGCGCACCGGCTGGCGCATGATATCGGCCCACCCGTTCTTCGGCCTGGGACCGGAGATGGTCAACTACCGCTTCAAGGAGTTCCTTCCGCCCGATGTCCGCCAGCCTCTGCCGAGCGGCTGGTACGGCCACCTGCATAACGTTTATCTGCACTACGCCGCCGAGCGCGGCGTTCCCACCCTGCTGGCGCTGTTGTGGCTGCTCGGCAAAATCCTGTGGGACTTCCTGCGGACGCTGCGCAAGCTGCCTCCCGGCCGCGACGACCGGCGGTTCCTTCTCCAGGGAGGCGTGGCGGTCATGGTGGCCATGCTCATCACCGGGTTCTTCGAACTGAACTTCGGCGACAGCGAGGTGCTCACGATGTTCCTGGTAGTGGTTTGCGCCGGCTACACGGCCGCCGCCAGCGTGGCCGCGGATGCGCGCCAACCCGAGGTCGTTCATGCCTGACTCGCTCAAGGGCCGCCAGATCCTGGTGGTGGGAGGGGCCGGCGGGCTGGGAGCGGCCACCAGCGCGCTGCTGGCCGCCGAAGGAGCGGTGCTGACCGTCACCTATCGCGCCAACCGCGAGCGCGCCGAGCAACTGGCCGGAATCGCCCGCGTCGTGCAGGCCGACATCACCAGCCAGGAGGACCGCGGGCGGCTGCTCGCCGCCATGCCACGGCTGTACGGGCTGGTGATTTTCGCCGGCCACCCGGCGCGCGCCGCCGCTCCGGCCGAGCTTCCCGCCGCTATGGAGCATTCCATGCGCGTGAACTACTTGGGACCCGTCCTGCTGGCGCGCGAAGCGGCGGCACGGATGCGCGAGCAGGAGATTCCCGGCTCGCTCGTGCTGGTTTCCACCATGCAGGCGGTGAGCGTGTTTCCGGGTTCGACCGCCTACGCGGGAGCCAAGAGCGCCCTGCTCCAGGCGGCGCGCATCCTGGCCAAGGAATGCCGCGGCGCGCCAGGCATTCGCGTGAACGTGATCGCGCCGGGCGTAATGGCGGCCGGCATGGCCGAAGCCAGCATCGCCTCAGGAAAATACAACCGGTACCTGGAGGAGGGCGTGGTGCAGCGGTTCGGGCGCCCGGAGGACGCTGCCCGCGCGGTGCGCTTCTTCCTCGAGCCCGACAACTACATCACCGGGCAGGTGCTCTCGGTCGACGGCGGCATCACCCTCTGAGCGGCCGCGGGAGTGCGCGCCCGGACCCGCCGTCCGCTTGCCGGCTGACCGCCCCGCGGGCCGCGCTACAACAGCTTGCGGATGTCGGCTTCGAGCGCCTTCAGATCCACTTCCCCGGTGTAGGTCTTCACCTTCTTGCCGGAGCGGTCAAACAGCATCGAAAAGGGCAGCGCGCCGCTCCATTTGGGGTCCATGGCGGTGATGAACTTGTCGTCGTTGGCGGTTTTCTTAATGTAGAAGGGACCCGCTACCTTGGCGTCCCGCAGAAATTTGCCCGCCGCGGGAGCGTCCTCCGGCTCGTCGGCCGAAACCGTGATCAGCCGGAAGCCCCGCGCGCCGAGCGAGGACTGCATGCGGGCCAGGGCCGGCATCTCCGCCCGGCACGGCTCGCACCAGGTGGCCCAGAAGTTGATGAGCAGCACCCTGCCTTTATGGGCGGCCAACAGCTTGGCGACGCCCGTCTCGTCGAAGGGCAGAAACCCGTCCTGGGCGCGGGCGGAAAATCCGCCCGCCAGCCCCAGAACGGTCAGCCACGCAGCGCAGCGCCGGTTCACGTGGTCTTCTTGGCCCGCTTGATGGTGCAGCCGAACGCCTTGGTGGTGGCGTTCTGGACCGGCTGCCCGGCCATTACGGCGTCGATCGCCAGCCGCAGCCCCTGCGACTTGACGTTGGCGGCGTTGCGCGAGTCGTCAATGTAGCCGTGATAGCGGATGGCGCCCGCCTTGTCGAGCACGTAGACCTCGGGAGTGAACTGGGCGCCGAACAGATCCGCCACCACGTTGCCGGGATCCTTGTAAACGGCGAAATTGAAGCCGTTGCTCTGGATGTGGGCGGCGACCTCCTCGGCCGGCTCGGTGGCGTTGGAGTTGACGAAGACGAACTTGACGCCCTTGCCGGCGTAGTCGTTGTAGATGGCCTTCATCCGCTCGTTGTAGTCGTTCGAAATCGGGCACTTGGTGGCGATGAAGAGCACCACCGTGGTGTCGCCCTTGAGCGCCGAGAAGGAAACCTTGTTCCCGGAGAGGTCCTTGAGCTGGAAGTCGGGCACCGCCGACCCCACGTGAAGTTGCGCGTTCGCAGTCAGGGTTGCGGCCAGAGCCGCCGTTCCCAGAAAAAACAACCGTCGTTGCATCGTTGTTCCCCCTTTGTTGTTTGTCCCAGCCGGCCCGTGAGCGAGAGTTCGCCGGCTACCTCTTATCAACCGTCAGATTGATGACCGCCCTGGTGCGGGTATCGAAAGAACTCAGCCGCCGGACGTCGCTGGAGGCGCCGTCGTGATCGGCTTTCACCTCGTAGTCGACGTTCGTGTTTAAGCCGTGGAAATGATAAGACCCGTCGCGTTGCGTGATGAAGGAGCGGACCTGGAGAGTCTTCAGATTTTTCAGTTGCACCACCGCGCCTTCCACGGGCGCCCCGGCGCCGTCCCGGACCACGCCCTGAAGAGAGCGGACGTTTGGATCCTCGCGTTCGCGGCCACGCTGCGCGCAAACGGGCAGGCACGCCGCAAGCAGGAACCCGAAAGCCAACCATGCCGCCAGCGGTTTCATGAGAGTACTTCTATACAGACGAACCAGCCGGTCAATTGGATACCGGTTCCAGGCGAAAGAACACATCCACCCGTTCTTCGCCCTGGATGGCGGCTTCCTTGCGATCCGGCTTGAACCCGTTAGCCCTGACAGAAACAGTATATCGCATGGGCGTGGGGGGGACCCGGATCGCGAATTCCCCGCGCGCGTCGGTAACGGCCTCGATCCTCTTCGGCCGGGCGGCGCCGTCCGGCCCGGGAATCGCTTCCACGGCCACCTTGGCGCCCGGCAGGGCGAAACCGGAATCGCGAAAGACGCTGCCGCCCAGAATCGCGTACTTCTCCACCCCTTTCTTCCGCCCGCGCGCCAGCCCTGCGGGCGCGGCCAGCGAAAGGGCCGCGGCCAGCCACGCGCGCCTACTTCCAGTCCTCGTCTTCGTCGTCTTCCTCCTCCTCGTCTTCGTCGTAGTCCAGGTCCTCGTCGTCCTCGTCCTCCTCCTCTTCCTCGGCGGGTTCGATTTCCAGCGGATCGACGCTGACCACCGTCAGTTCCGCCCCGCACTCTTCGCAAATGAGGGGATCGCCTTCGTCCAGTTCCTCTTCATCGACGTCGATTACGGCGTCGCACAGCGGACAATTGACCATTTCGATTCTCCTGTTGGACTGCGCCAAACCTTTTGTAGCCGAATCCGGCCGGCGGATGCAATCAGGCCGGGTTCTTCCGGGCGGCGAGTTTCCGCCGGGTTGTTACCGGCACGACCCCTTTCAGGCGCAAGTATAAGAATAGCTGCGAGCGGTGCGTCAGTTCGTGTTCCTTGATCCAGCCGAGCATCTCCAGGCGCGTAAGCTGCTGGCCGTCCCAGCGGGTCATCATCGCGGCGTAGAAATCCTCCGGCTGGCGGCGCAACTCCTCCACGCGCCCGTCCAGGCTCCGGCGCAGCAGCCCGGCCAGCGCGGCGGCATCGGCGTCCCCGGGAATCGCCGGGTTCCGCTCCGTCAACATCTGGCGGAATTCCGGCGTCTGAAGGTTACCGACGCCTTCCAGCATGAGCCCGGTAAGGGCGTGCCCGGTTTCGAGGATGTGCCGCGCGATCTCGCCGAAGCTCATCAGCCCCTCGGCGGGGCGGAACGTGAGTTCGCCGCCGGGCAGGTCCTCGACCGCCTGCGCGGCGTCGGCGCGCACGGACTTCCAGGATTCCAGCACGTACTCAAGTCGCACCATCAAGCCTATTGTAAGGGGAGCCCGGGGGAACGCAACAACCGCCCGCGCCGGGCGCTATTCCGGCGGAAACATCGTCTTCGAGAGGTCTTCCGGCTGCCGTTTCGGCCGCCATTCGTCGAAAGCGCCCCAGGCCAGACTCCCCGCCGCGAGCCCCAGGATCAGCCCGGCGATCCAACCCAGGCCGCCGAACCAGAACACCGCGTAAAGGCAGACGATGGTTCGCAGCAGCCAGGTGATGAACCGGCTGCGCGTGGCCTGCCCGCGCGAGAGGCGGACGCCGGAGCGTCCGGCGAAGTGGGCGAAGAAGATGCCCAGCAATCCGAGCAGAATCTGAAACGGTAGCAGCGGCATGGCGCCTCTTCCCTTGCAGGATCTCACAGCCGCCCCGCCCGGGGAGGGCCGTCTCTCCCAGACAGTTGCCATGGCCGGGCCGGAGGCCGGGCGCGATTACTCCGCCGGCTCCGGGAGCTCGAACTCGCCGAGCGCCAGCGGGTAGCGTCCATGCTCGCGCACCAGCTTCACGATCGCGTCGTAGGTGTGACCGGATACCGAACTGCTGACCGAGTGATCCGACATGAAGACGTAGCCCCCGCCGCGCGCGGCGTTGAGCTTGCGTAGCACCTCGCGGCGGATGGCGGCGGGATCTCCGCTCTCCCAGACTCGAATGTCGCTGTTGCCGCAAAACGCCAGCCGGTGGCCGTAGCGGCGGCGCAGTTCCACCACGTCCAGCCCGGCCTTGGCCTCCAGCGGGTTGTAGCCGTCCACGCCCAGCTCGATGAAATCCTCGAGGATCGCGTTGACGTTGCCGCAGCCGTGATAAATGACCATCAGTCCGCGCCGGCGCGCGCTCTCTACCATGCGCCGCACCCACGGCTTGAAGTACTGGCGCCAGTAGCGCGGCGACATGAAGGTGCTTCGCTTGTAGGCCACGTCGCCCCAGATCACGAACCCGTCGAGCCAGCCGTCGCCGGCCTCCATGGCCGCCTCGGCGCTCTCGGCGTAGAACGCTCCCAGGCGGTTGATCACCGCCCCCATGCGCTCCGGGTACTCGCCCATCCAGAGCAGCGCGTTCTCCTGCCCGACCAGCCGGGTCAGGCACTCGCTCACTTCGGTCATGCTGCCGAACACCGCGAAGTCCGGCCACAGCGAACGCACGGTGTCGAGCCAGGGCGGGGAGTTGCGTTCGAAACCGTCGCCGACTCCCGCGATCTGGTTGTCGCCCCCGGCAAAGAACCGCCGCCGGTCCCGCGGGCTGTCGAACTCGACGCGCTCCAGTTGCTCGAACGTGGCGACGTCCCAAGCCAGCGGTTCCGGCATCGGGAGATCGAAGCGTTTCCGCAGCGTCGCCCCGTAACCCGTTTTGACGACCACCTCGGTCTGGTCCTCGCGGACGGTTTCGAAGGGGCGGATCCAGGGATCCATGTTCGGGGTGGTGACCACAAAATCGAGGTCGTAGTAATGGTAAGGATCCGCGTCCCCGGGCAGGCCGAGTTCGCGCCGCCAGCGGCGCGTGAATCCGCCCCAGAAAAAGTCGCTGATGGGAACCCGGTCGGGCTCCTCGTGCCGCAGGGCTTTCCGCAGGCGCGAGGCTTTGACTTGCGCGCGCTGGGGCCGGGAGGTGGTGGGCGGCGCCATGAGCGGGCTACTCCGCCGGCGGTTTGCGCGCGGCTTCGAGCACCTGCCCGTCGGCCAGCAGGCGCGCGCGCAGCTTCTCGTACGGGACGTCCTGCACCGCCAGACCGCCATCGATGGCCAGGGCCGCGGCGGTGGCGGC
>CAKZVG010000145.1 GCA_937921835.1 uncultured Bryobacteraceae bacterium
CCGCCCCTCCCGCACCACCGCCAACCCCCGCCGCGTTCCCACCCACACGGATCCGTCCGGGGCGGGCAGCAGGGCGGTTACATCGAAGCTCGGAAGGTCCCCCGTCTCACCGACTCCCGCGAAACGGAAGCCGTCGTAGCGGTATAGCCCCGCCTGTGTGCCCGCCCAGATGTATCCGGCGCTGTCCTGGGCAAGGGTGTTCACCGCGAGATTCCGGAGGCCGTGGCCCTGCGCGTAGGTTTTGAAGGAGTAGTATTGAGCTCTTCCCGGTACGGAGCCGGACAGGCCAAGCAGAAAGAGAACCGCAGCAAAGCGCCTTCGGGCGCCGGCCCCGATATTCCTCCGCGCTCCGACGGAAGAGGCCATATCTGTTTATCGGACAGCCTGATCCCATCCGATAGCGTAATTCGAGAGCCGCGGTTCAGGCCGTTTCCGTTGGCCCTCTTGCGGCTTACCCGCTGCCGGAGGCGCGGCCGGATTGAAGCAGCGCCGCCGCGATGCGCTCGCTCGCCCGCCCGTCCCCGTAAGGATTGTGCACAAACGACCGCCGCCGGTACTCTTCCGGATCCTCGAGCAGGCGTGCGGTTTCCTCGACGATGCGCTCCTCGCCGGTGCCCACCAGCATCGCCGTGCCGGCTTGCACCGCCTCCGGGCGCTCGGTGGTTTCGCGCATGACCAGCACCGGTTTGCCAAGCGACGGCCCTTCTTCCTGCACGCCGCCGGAATCGGTCAGCAACAGGTACGCCTGCCGCATCAGATCCACGAACGGAACGTAGTCGAGCGGATCCACCAGGGCGACGTTGGGCAGTCCGGACAGAAGCTGATAGACGGGACCGGAAACGTTCGGATTACGGTGAACCGGGTAGACGATCTGGACATCGTCGCGCTCGGCCAGCCGCGCCAGCGCGCGGCAGATCCGCAGGAAACCCTCGCCAAAGCTTTCCCGCCGGTGCGCCGTGACGGCGATGAGTTTCCGGCCCGGCGTCTGCCATGGGCGGCTTTCCAGCCGCCCGGCCTCGAGGGCGCCGCGCACCCACAGCACGGCGTCGATGCCCGGATTGCCGGTGACGTGGATGGTGGCGGGATCGACCCCCTCGGCGCGCAGATTCCGCGCCGCACCCTCGGTGGGAGCGAAATGAATGGCGGTGAGCCGCGTGGTGAGCAGGCGGTTCATTTCTTCCGGGAACGGCCGGAAGATGTCCCCGGTGCGCAGCCCGGCTTCGACATGCCCGGCGGGGATCTTGTGATAGAAGGCCGCCAGCGCGCCGCAAAAGGTGGTGGTGGTGTCGCCCTGCACCAGAACGATGTCGGGCGCTTCGCTGCGCAACACCGCTTCGAGACCCTCGACGATGCGCGCGGTGGACTGCGATAGCGTCTGATCGGGCCGCATCACGTTCAGATCGTGATTCGGCGCGACGCCGAACACTTCCAGCACGCGGTCGAGCATCTCGCGGTGCTGGCCGGTGACGCAGACGCGCACCTCGAACTCGTCCGGGCGCTGCCGCAGGTGAAGGATCACCGGGCAGAGTTTGACCGCCTCCGGGCGCGTTCCCAGCACGAACAGGGTCTTCAAGGGACGCCGGGATCGTGGGAACAACCCCTAAGTTTAGCAGGCCCGTTTCCGGCCTGAGGCGGGGTGCTCCGCCGGCGCATGCGCCGCCCACCGGGAGCGTCTGCTCCACCTGCTGACCTCATCGGCCCGGTCCGGCCCGGGCCGCCAAGGGAATCGCTGGCAGGTCCGGGAAGAGCCTTGGCGGGCGGCCGGTTCCGGGGCATAATCAGTCAATGACCAGGCGAATGCTGTTCGGTTCCGGACTCGCTGGCGGGCTGGGGCTCCCCGGCCTGGCACGCGCGATCCAGGCGTCCAGTTCCCCTTACAGCCGGCCGCGGCTCAAGATCACCGGCGTGCGCACGGCCGTGGTCCGCGCCCACGGCTATCAGGTGCATGTGCGCGTCGACACCGACCAGGGCATCTTCGGACATGGCGAAGCGACCGACGCGGCGGTGGGCGCGCCGGCCCTGATCGAAAGCTTCAAGCGGCTGCTGATTGGCGCCGACCCGCTCAACGTCGACTTCCTGTTCGAGCGCATCCGCACCGCCGGCATCTTCGCCGGCGCGCAGGCCGGCCAGTACGTCGCCGCACTGTCCGGCGTTGAAATCGCCCTGTGGGACCTGGCGGGCAAGGCGCTCGGCGTCCCCGTTTACCAGCTTCTCGGCGGCAAGATGCGGGACCGCATCCGGCTCTACTGCGACTCGCAGACCAATTCGCCCACCGATCCGCGGGCCAAGGAAAAGATCGCCCAGATCACGGACCTCGGCTTCACCGCCGTCAAGATCGACATCGACGACGCCGCCGATCCCATGCGCTGGGACAGGGTCAACTGGACCGCCAGCAACGCCGAGATCGATACCATGATCGGGAAGATCGCCTTCATGCGCGAATCGCTTCCCAAGCGCGTCGACCTGGCGGCCGACATGCACGGCCGCTACGACATGACCACGGGCAAGCGCGTGGCCATCGAGGCCGAACCTTTCCGGCTGCTGTTTCTCGAGGAGCCCGTGCCGGCCGAGAACGTCGACGCCATGCTCGACGTGCGCGAGTCCACCAAAACTCCCATCTGCTGCGGCGAGAACCTCTTCCTGCGCCACGGCTTCCGCACGCTGCTTGAAAAGCGGGCCGCCGATATCATCATGCCCGACATCCAGAAAGCCGGCGGGCTGCTTGAAAGCCGCAAGATCGCCGACATGGCGCACACCTACTACGTCCCCGTGGCGCCGCACTGCGTGGTGTCGCCCATCGGGACCATGGCCTCGTGCCATGTCTGCGCGGCCATCCCGA
>CAKZVG010000146.1 GCA_937921835.1 uncultured Bryobacteraceae bacterium
CAAACTCACCGGCGGCAACGGAGAGCGGGTGGAACCGATGCCGGCCGCCTGAGCCGGCCCGGGCGCTGGAACTCGCCTGCCAGCGGCGAGTCCGCGAGCCGTCCGGATGCCCTCCAAACCGCCAGCCCCAGCCCCAGCACCAGCACCAGGAACGCCAGCATCCCCACGGCGGTAAGCGCCGCGGGGGCATAGGCCGGAGTCAGTATCTTCAGCCAGTGACGCCCGTCCTCCGGGTCCTGTCCGCCGCCCGGGGGGGCGGCCCGTAGCCATGCTGTTCGCTCCCCAGGGTTCTAGCGGCGCTTCCAGTGCCTGGCGGCGAAGGCGAGATACTGCTCCCAGTCGAACGCCGCGACGGCGTGGCCGCCGCTGCGGACGTGGTAGGCGACGCCTCCCAGGACGGGCTGGTTCACAGCCGGCATCTCGCTGGCCGGAAGCCCCTCGGCGCCGAGCAGCCGGTAGACCGGGCTGGCGTGAAGCGCGCCGAGGAATTCGCCGCGCGGGTCGGCCCAGCGGTCCTCTTCGGCGCTGGCGACATACACTGGACGCGGCGCGATCAACGCGATGAGCAGGTGCTGGTCCACCGGCAGCGCGCTGACGGCGTCGTTGTAGCGCTTGAAATTGCCCGCGAACCAGTGTGGGAACGAGGTGTTGATGCGCTTCACGGTCTCGCCGTACCAGCGCCGGGCCAGCGCCGCGCCGCCTTCGCCGGAGTTGTTCGAGATGACGATCGAGAACCGCTCGTCCTGTGCGCCCGCCCACAAGGCGGTCTTGCCCAGGCGCGAATGGCCCATGACCGCCACGCGCCGCGCGTCGAGATCCGTGTCGGTCTCCAGGTAGTCCAGGGCGCGGCTGAGTCCCCACGCCCAGGCGCCGATGGACCCCCACTCGTCCGGCGCCGGGCGGGTTTGCCCCGGCCGGTAGAAGATGGGATGAACGCCGTTCTGGAAGCCGTCGTCGTAGTCGGGATCGATGTCGCCGTAATAGATCGTCGCCAGGGCGTAGCCGCGCGCCAGGATCTTTTCCACTTGCCAGCTTTCGGCGGCGCGCCCGCGGGTGGCCTCGGTGGCCCGGTTTCCGGTGATGCCCGGGCCGGGACGCATCCATTCCTTGGAGAGCGTGATGCCGGGATCGGAATGCACCGTGTGATTGCCGCCGAAGTTGAGCCCCAGAAACACCGGCACGGGCGGTTTCGCGTCCCGCGGACGGTAGATGAGGATCTGCATCTTCGGCCCGCTTTTGGAGCCCGTGAAGTAGACCGACACCTCCTTGCGCACCGCCTTGCCCCCGAGCGCCTGGCCTTCAAGCGACGTGGTTTCGAAGCTCATGCCCGCCGGGCGCCCCGGGCTGCGGCCGTAAACTTCGCTCTCGAAAAGCCCGAGGATCTCCGGCCGCCGCTTCTCGCGCCAGTCCCGCGCGTTCCTGACCCTCTCTCCGCTGCGCGTCACCAGCGGATCGGGAAGCGTGTAGCCGCCCACCTTCGATTCGTCGTAATTGATGCCGGGATCCTCCGGCTGCGCCAGGCATACCGCCGCGCACGCTGCCGCCAGCACCATCAGCCGCCGTGCCATGTTGCCATGGTAGCTGTTCCGGCGTCCGCCCGCCCGCGCGGTCCCTGAAGACCTTGCGCCCGCCCGGTCCGCTCCGCTAGACTCAGGCAGATCGAGGCGAACTTCCGGTGCCTGACTTCCTCACGCAAGTCTCCGCGTTCACCGTCTTCCTGTGCATCGCCGCCCTGGGGTTTCTGTTCCTGCTGGTTTCGCTGGTTTTCGGCGAAGTGTTCGAGCACCTGGGCGACGGTGCGTTCGAGCACGATTTCGACCACAGCGGCCCAAGCTTCTTCAGCGTCCGCATCCTCAGCGTGTTCGTGACCGCGTTCGGCGGCTTTGGGGCGGTGGGGACACACTACGGGCTGCCGGTGCCCGGCGCGTCCGCCCTGGGTTTTGGCAGCGGCCTTTTGTTTGCCTCGATCATTTTCGCCTTCGCGCGTTTTCTCTTTTCCCAGCAGGCGACCACCGAGGTCCGCTCCTCCGACATCGTCGGGCAGACGGCCTGGATCGTGGTCTCGATTCCCAAGGGCGGCGTCGGGCAGGTGCGCTGCCGCGTGGGCGAGGAGTTGATCGACAAGATGGCCCGCTCGGCCGACGGCAGTCCGATTCCCGAAAACGCGATCGTCAAGGTTCAGGACGTTGTGGGAGAGTTCGTGATCGTGCGCCCGGAATAGGTCCCGCAAGGAGATCTCATGTTCGAACAACTGTCGCAGCTTCTGCTGCCCTTCATCATCCTGTTTGTGCTGCTGGCGATGTTCATCGCGGCGGCGCTCTTCGCGCGCAACTACCTGAAAGTCCCGCCGAACCTGGTGGCGGTGTTGAGCGGCCGCAAGCGCAAACTCCCGGACGGGCGGGTGGTGGGCTACCGCATGGTGCGCGGGGGCGCCGCGCTGCGCATTCCGCTGCTCGAAAAAGTCGACTACCTGTCGCTGAACGTCATCACCATCCCGCTTGAAATCCGCCGCGCCTACACCGTGCAGGGCGTGCCCGTGTCGGTGAAGGCGGTGGCCAACGTGAAGATCCGCAGCGACGAGATGTCGCTGCACGCGGCCGCGGAACGCTTCCTCGGGATGACCCACGCCAACATCCAGCAGGTGATCTTCCAGACGCTCGAAGGCCACCTGCGCTCGATCCTCGGCAACCTGACGGTGGAGGAAGTCAACAGCGACCGGCAGAGCTTCGCCCAGAAGCTCACCAGCGAGGCGGCCGCGGATCTCGAAAAGATGGGCCTGGGCGTGGACGTGCTCACCATCCAGGAAGTGAGCGACGACGAAGAGTACCTCAACGCGCTGGGCAAACGCCGCACGGCCGAGGTCAAGCGCGACGCCATTATCGGCGAGGCGGAGGCCAACCGCGACGCGAAGATCAAGTCCGCGCTGGCCATGCAGGAAGGCGAGCGCGCCAAGCTCTCGGCGGAAGCCGAGATCGCCCAGGCGCAGCGCGACTTCCAGATCCGGCAGGCGCAATACCAGGCCGAAGTGGAGACCGAAAAGGCGCGCGCCAAGCAGGCCGGTCCGCTGGCCGAAGCCAAAGCGCGCCAGTCCGTGGTGGTCGAGGAGGTGCGCGTCGAACGCCAGCGCACGCAGGAAATGATCGCGGTGCAGGAACAGGAAGTGATGCGGCGGCAGAAGGAACTGGAGGCCACCGTGATCAAGCCGGCCGATGCGGAACGCCAGGCGGCGGTGGTGCGCGCCGAAGCGGAAAAGCTGTCGGCGGTGCTCGAAGCCGAGGGCAAACGAAGCGCGCTGATCGCCCTGGCCGAGGCCGAGCAGGAGCGGCTGCGCAAGGAAGGCGCCGGACGGGCCTCGGCCCTGGAGGCCGAAGGCCGCGCGGAGGCGGCCAAAATCGAAGCCATCGGCCTGGCGCAGGCCAAGGCCATCGAGGCGCAAGGCGTCGCCGAAGCCGCCGCCATCCTGCGCAAAGCCGAAGCCTGGAAGGAATTCAACGAAGCCGCCCGCCTGCAAACCGTGCTGGAAAAGCTGCCGCCGATTCTCCAGGCTTCGACCGGCATCTTCGGCGCCGTCGCCGCGCCGCTCGGCAACATCGACAAGCTGGTGGTGATCGACCAAGGATCCGGCAACAACGCGGCCTCCGGCGCGGCGCGGGTGGCGCAGACCGCCCCGGCGATCATCTTCAACCTGCTCCAGCAGATGCAGGCTCTCGGCCTGGACGTGCCCGCGCTGCTGGCTCAGTTGGGCGGCGTCAAGGAAAAGCCCGCCGCCGAAGCCGCACCGAAGCTTTGAAGCCGCGATGAAGGATTCCCGCCTGGCCGCGAAACGCCCGCGCACGGCCGCCGAGCGCAAGCAGCGCCTCGAAGAGATCCTCGCGCTGCTCGACGAGATGTATCCCGCCGCCACCTGCGCGCTCGAACATCGCGGCCCCTGGCAGCTTCTGGTGGCGACCATCCTCTCGGCGCAGTGCACCGACAAGCGGGTCAACATGGTGACGCCGGGGCTGTTCCGCAAATACCCCACCATCGGAGACTTCGCCCGCGCTTCCCAGGAGGAACTGGCGCGCGACATCCTGTCCACGGGCTTCTACAACAACAAGGCCAAGGCGATCATCGGCGCCGCCCGTAAGATCCTGGATGACTTCGGCGGCCAGGTGCCCCGCACCATCGAGGAACTCACCACCGTTCCCGGCGCGGCGCGGAAAACCGCCAACGTGGTGCTCGGCACTGCCTACGGCATCGCCTCCGGCGTGGTCGTCGATACCCACGTGCAGCGCGTCGCGCGGCGCCTCGATCTCACCCGGCACACCAACCCGGAGAAGATCGAACAAGACCTGATGCGGGCGATTCCCAGGGACCGCTGGATCCGGTTCTCGCACCAGATCATCCACCACGGCCGGGCGCTCTGCCAGGCGCGCAAGCCCAAGTGCGAGGCGTGCCGGTTGTCGCCGCTATGCTACGCCGGGGACAAGACGGCGTAGCGATCCGAAACCCGTGGCAAACCGGGCGCTACTCCGCGGCCAGCTTCAAGATCATCCCGGAATCGGTGGCGGCCCAGACCTCCGCGCCCGCCGCGGCGAGCATGGCGCGGTGTCCGAAGGCCCGGTAGTCGACTGGCATCTCGGCCCAATCGCCGCCGCCGGCGAGCGTCAGAATCCTCAGCTTGCCGGGAACCGGCGAACTGCGCAGCGTGCCCGCGGGCTCGATGGCGGCCAGGTAGGCGGGGCCGCCGGGGACCGGAAGCACGTCCGTCACCGCCCGGTCCTTGCGCCGGAAGGCGCGCTCGGACTTCCCCGTCCGGAGGTCGATGCGGAACACCTCGGACGGCCACTCGAACGAGTCCTGGAATTCGATGAGCGCCAAGCCTTGCAAATCCGGCGTCAGCCGCAGCCGCGTCACCTGGCCGAACATTGAGGTGGCCGACGTTCGCCAGGTGCCGCCGCCATCGCGCGTCTCCAGGAAAACCGACATCGCCGGCCACTCCCGGCGGCGTCCTGTCCGCTCGGGTTCCATCCAGTCCGGCAGCCCGCGGTTCTCGCCCCGTCTGGGCGGGCGGCTGGCGCCGACGATCATCCCCACCTTCGGGCCCAGGAAGTCGATCCAGGTGTAGGCCGTGTTTTCGGCCTTGGTTTGCGGCTCCGCCGCCGCCTTCACCGGCGTCCAAACCTCGCCGCCGTCGGAGGTCTCCCAGACCGCCTTCGGCGCTCCCACGGCCCAGCCGCGGTTGGCGTCGGCAAAGTAGACCCGCAGCACGCCCTCCAGTCTCCCGAGCCGCTTCCAGGACCTGCCCGAGTCCTCGCTGCGCCAGACGCCGCTGGCGGTCACCATCCATCCGCGGGTCTCGTTCAGAAAGAAGACCGAACGGCAAAGCTCCTTCGCCCCGACGAACTCCCAGCGCCCGCCTCCGTCCGCCGTCAGCAGCACCACCGGCTTCCGGCGCCCGTCCTGAAGCAGAGCTCCGCAGGCGATGCCGCGCCGCGCCGCCGGGAACGCGAGATCCTGCAAGAACAGCTTCGAATCGTCTTGGTCGTGGAAGAACTGGAGCTTCCAGCGAGGTTCCCCGGCCGCGGCCAGCGGAACCAGAAGCGCCAGCAAGGCGGTTGCGAGGGAACGGATCATTGCTGCCCGGAGGCCCGCTTTTTCGGCTCGCCGCGGGAAGCCAGCACGAGCTCGACGTGATTGGTCTCCTCCACCGCCGTGGGCGCCATCCGCGCCAGCACCAGCAGGCATCCCACCTGCTCGCCGACGGTGGTCAGCAACTCCATCTCGCCGCCCGTGTGCGGGTGCGGCAGCCGGTGCTGGACGTTGATGACGCCCACCACGCGGTTGCGCGCGATCACCGGCGCCGAGAGAAAGGCTTCGAAGGTGTCTTCCGGAAGATCGCGGAACAATTTGAAGCGCTTATCCTTGTAGGATTCACGCGAAATCGCCAGCAGGCGGCGCTCTTTCGCCACCCATCCGGTCAGGCCTTCGCCCATCTTCAGGCGCACCTTGCCGATCGAGCCGGGGTGCGGGTGGTTGGCCGCGCACAGCACCAGATCGTCGTTGTCGAGCAGATAGAGCAGGCAGGAGTCGCATCGCATGAACTCCACCACCAGCGAGACGATCCCCTCGAGCACCTCGTTCAGG
>CAKZVG010000147.1 GCA_937921835.1 uncultured Bryobacteraceae bacterium
CCCGATGTTTTTCCGCTACATGGAAGTGTCGGCACAGAGCGGGCGCCCGGTGGAGGCTTGGAACAACAGTTTCGGGCAGCTCATGGGCCTGATCGCCAAGGCGCAATCCGAGGAAGCCCCGCGCGACCGGGTCATCTCCTACCTGAATCAGTTCAAGGACCGCTACCCGGAGCAGCTTGTCCTGCTCCACTTCAACGGGCGCGCCCGGCTGCCGCAGTTCGAGCCGGAGCGGTTCTTTCCCGGCCACTGGATCCACTACGAAGGCTCCCCGGTAACTACGGACGTCCCAGCCACGAGCGAGGACACCACCATCGGCGTCAGCCGCGCGGCGGCGCTGTTTCGCATGAACCAGGGCCGCTACCGCAACCAGGGCGACGACGTCACCCTCTGCGAAATCGGCGAGGACGGACGGCCGGATTGGAGCCGTTGCGAGGAAACCAAGCTGCTGGCCGTCGATCCTGGAACGCAGACGCTGCGCCTGCGGCGGGCGCGCTATGGCTCCCAGCCCCGCGCCTTCGCCGCCAACAAAGCCTGGGCCGCGGCGCACGTGACCGAAGGCCCGTGGGTGAATGACAACCCAGCCAACCCGCCCAACCTGCAATGGTTCTATAACTTCTCGCCCAACTCGCCGCGCGACCCGGCAGGCCGCAGCGCCACCGGCACGCTGATCGAAGAGTTCGCGGCCAAGTTCGGCCCCGGCGGCGAACTCGAACGCCTGGACGGCATCGCCTTCGATGTGCTCTATTGGTCGCTCACCTACACCGGGCGGCTGGCGGACGTGGACGGCGACGGGCGGGGCGACAACGGCGTCTTCGACGGCATCAACCTCTATGGCATCGGCCAGAACGACTACTTGCGGCGGCTGCGGGAGACGCTGGGACCGGACCGCATCCTGACCTCCGACGGCTGGGACCCCAACAACCAGCGCGCCTTCGGCATTCTCAACGGCAACGAGAGCGAGGGTTGGCCGGCACTGCGTGACCTGGACGCCGCCGACTGGTCCGGCGGCCTCAACCGCATGAACTTCTGGGCGGCGCACGCCCACCCTCCGGTGTTCAACTACGTCAACCACAAAGTGCAGCCGGAGGATACGCCACCCCCGATTTCAATCGACCGGCTGAAGTTCGCCGGCGCCCTGTTCACCGGCGCGCGCTTACTGCTGCATCACCGTCCGCCGCCGGAGCCGGGCGAGCCGGAAGGAATCTGGGACGAGTGGTGGAAGGGCCGCGAAAAGCAGTTGGCGTGGCTCGGCCGCCCGCTGGGTCCGGCCGAACATCTCGCCGCCCGGACCCCGGACGTCGCGCCTCCGGATCTGCGGCCCGAGGGAGAAGACCTCGAAATCGAGCGCGCCGGCGGCGAGTGGAAAATCGCGCCCCTCAAGCCGGGCGCCGGGTTCCGGTTCTTGCTGCGCGGGATCCCGGCCACTTCCACGGACTTGGTGGTCCGCGTCGAAGCGCGGCGCGACCCTCTGCCGGGCTATCCGCCCGAAGTGCCCGGTCTGTTCTCCGCCTGTCTGGCCGGCGGTTCGCAGCGCTACACTTCGTGGCTGGGAAGCGAGCCCTTCACCTCCTGGTACTACTTCCCCGGCGCCGCTCCGGGCTTGAACGGCATCGAGTTCCTCGTGGAGGGAAGCAGCCCGGTGTACCTGCGCGAGGCGGCGGCCTACGATCATCCCGGCGCCATGTTCCGGCTCTACGAGCGCGGCATCGTACTGGCCAATCCGTCACCCCGGCCCTACACGTTTGATCTGGGCAACATCGCGCCCGGCGCCGCCTACCGCCGTCTGCGCGGCTCCTCCCGCCAGGACCCGGAAACCAACAACGGCGCCGGCGTTGGCGAGACGGTCACGCTCCAGCCCAAGGATGCGCTGTTCCTCACCCTGCGGTGATCGGATTGCCCGCCCGTGGTTCTCACAGCGGCAAAATCACTTCCCGCACCGGATCGAACTTGAGCCGGCGCTTCTCGAGGTAGGCGATGTTTCCGAGGTGCGAGGCCTGCGCCGAGCGGTGGCCGATCAGCACGTCGCCGTTCGGGAGCTTGCGGGTGCGCATGCACTCCAGGAAATTCGTGACGTGATCGAGCGTCAGCGGGTCCTGGCCCGGCTCGGCCTCGACAATGACGGGCTTGGCGTCCTTGGCGGCGGCGTGGAACTCGAACCGCTTGCGGTCGATCCACAGCCGGCCATCGGTGCCGCAGATCTCCACCGCCTCGCCACGCACTCCGGGGGCGAGGGTGGCTTCGAAGGTGGCGGTGAAATCGTTCCCGTATTCGAGCAGCACATTGATGGTGTCGGGCGCCGTGCGGCCGTCCTTGGCGAAGTAGACGCCGCCCGCGGCCACCGCCGAAGTCGGGATTTCTTTGCCCAGGAACAGGTGCACGACGTCGATCCAATGGGTGAACAGGTCGGTCACCTGGCCGCCGCCGAAATCCAGGTAGGCGCGCCAGTTGAAGTATTGCTGCGGATCGTATTCGCGCCACTTTACCGGGCCAAGAAAGCGCGCCCAGTCCAGGTTTGACGGCAGCTTCTGAAGCGAGGCCGGAGCGCGCCGCAAGTGATACGTATTCCCGTGCCACCAGGTACGCGCCAGCGTCACCCGGCCCAGCTTGCCCGTATCGATGTATTGGCGCTTGGCTTCGAGATAATGCTTGCCGGAACGCTGCTGCATGCCG
>CAKZVG010000148.1 GCA_937921835.1 uncultured Bryobacteraceae bacterium
CTACCGGGAGTTCGCCGCCTCCGGCCCCCGCTGACAGCGCCTACTTCGCCACCGAGGTGCGGTACACCGTCGTGCTCCGGTAGGTCTGGCCCGGCTTAAGCACCGTCGAGGGGAAAGACGGCTGGTTGGGCGAATCGGGGAAGTGCTGCGTCTCCAGACAGAAGCCGTAGCGGCGGCGGTAGACCTTCCCGCCCTTGCCCGTGATCGTGCCGTCCAGGAAGTTGCCGGTGTAAAGCTGGATGCCGGGCTGGGTGGTCAACACCTCCAGCACCCGGCCGGAGCCGGGATCCCGCACACGCGCCGCCAGCGAAAGCGCCCCGCCGCCCGCGTCGAGCACGAAGTTGTGATCGTAGCCCCCGCCGAGCTTCAGTTGCTCGTCCGCCGCGTCGATGCGCGCGCCGATGGCGGTGGGCCGGCGGAAGTCGAACGGGGTGTTTTCGACCGACCGGAGTTCGCCGGTGGGAATGAGACCGGCGTCAACCGGGGTGAAGCGGCCCGCCATCAGGGTGAGTTCGTGGCCCAGGATGTCGCCCTCTCCCTGCCCGGCCAGGTTGAAGTAGGAGTGGTTCGTCAGATTGACGACGGTGTCCTTGTCGCTGGTGGCCGTGTAATCGATGCGAAGTTCGTTGTTGTTGTTCAGGCTGTAGACCACGGTGGCGGTGAGAGTGCCCGGGTAGCCCTCGTCGCCGTCCGGGCTGGTGTGGGTGAGATCGAGCGCCGCCGCTGCGGCGGTGGAGACGTCGCGCGCCTTCCACACCGCCTTGTCGAACCCTTTGATCCCCCCGTGCAGGGCATTCTCGCCGTTGTTGCGCGCCAGCTTGTAGACCACGCCGTTCAAGGTGAAGGTCCCCTTGGCGATGCGGTTGGCATAGCGTCCCACCAGCGCGCCGAAATACGGATGGGGCGCCAAGTAGCCGTCGAGAGTGTCGAAACCGAGCACGATGTCGGCGGCCCGGCCATCGCGGCCAGGGGCCTTCCAGGCGGTGATGATGCCGCCGTAGTTGGTGATGGCGATTTCGACGCCGTTGGAGTTGGCCAGGGTGAACAACTCCACCGCCTGGCCGTCCGAGGTGGTTCCGAAAGGTTGCGTCTTCATGGTAGGCTTGGCTTCCGATTGCCGCTTCGGTCCGCATCCCCAGGCCAGCAGAAGGCTGAGGGCGGCGGCGGCTGCCGCTGTCCGCATGGGATTGGGTCTCCTGACTGTTCCCCTCCATTGTGGCCTTTTTCGCGGCGCCGTGGCCGGGGGTATTCTGAAAGAATATGGACGTACTGCGCTTCGCCTGCCAGCCCGGCTGCACCGCCTGCTGCGAGCAGGAAGGGTTCGTCTATCTCAGCGAAGAGGACCTGTTGCGCATCGCCGCGCACCTCGGGCTTGCGGCCGAGGCTTTCGAGGCCCGCTACGTCTACCGCACCCGGCGGCGCATGCGCCTGCGCAAGCCGCCCCATTCGCAGTGCCCGTTCCTGGAACGCGGAGGGTGCCGGATTCACCCCGTCAAACCCGTGCAGTGCCGCCTGTTCCCCTTCTGGCCCGACTTGGTCGAGGATCGCGCGGCGTGGCGTGCCACGGCGGAACACTGTCCCGGTATCGGAAAGGGACCGCTGATTCAAATCGGGACCGCGCTGGAGATCGCGCACGAAATGCGGACGGCGTACCCGGCGCTCTACCGATAGCGGCGAAATCGCGCCGCCGCGCCACGTTCATGCCGCCCGCGGCGGCGTCCGATAAGCCGCATGTGGCGGATTGTTTGCGCGTTCGCCTCCCTTCGGCTCTGGCACGCGCCGTGCTCTACACCCGGCGGCATGTTGAATCCGATCGCCTCGCAACTGGAACGCTACCTCGACCTGCTGGTGGAGCGCCAGCGGCTGGTGGCCTCCAATATCGCCAACGCCGACACGCCCGGCTACAAGACCCGCGACATCGACTTCCACTTCGAGTTCATGAGTCTGGCCCAGGGGGCCAGGCCGCGCGCCATCGAGGCGCAGGGGCTTCAGATGAAGAACGACGGCAACAACGTCAGCGTCGACCGCGAGAGCCGGCTGCTGGCCGAAAACGCGCTGCGCTTCAACGCCGCCGCGGCGCTGCTCAAAGGACAGCTTCAGGCCGTGCGGACGGCCATCAAGGAGGGGCGTTCATGAGCCTCTTCAACCTGTTTTCGGTGAGCGCTTCCGGCATGAGCGCGCAGCGGCTGCGGGCGCAGTTGCTGGTGGAGAACATGGCCAACGCCGAGACCACGCGCACCCCGGAAGGGGGACCGTACCGGCGCAAGGACGCGGTTTTCGCAAGCGAGCCGCAGGGTTCGCCCTTCTCGGCCGTCTTCCAGGCCGAAGTGGATGGCGCGGCGGGGGTGGCGGTGGCCGAGATCGTCGAGGACACGCGCGAGCCGGTGAAGCGCTATCTGCCCGGGCACCCCGACGCCGACGCCGCCGGTTACGTCGCGTTTCCGCGCGTCAACCCGGCCGAGGACATGGTGGACCTGATGAACGCCTCGCGGGGTTTCCAGGCCAACGTCTCGGCCATTTCGGCGGTACGCGACATGATTCACCGCAGCCTCGACCTGCTGCGCTAGGAGGAAGCCGAAGCTCATGTCCCCCAGCATTCATCCGGTCCAATTCCCGGTCACTCCGCCCGCGCCCGCCCCGGCGGGAGCGGCCGCGCCCGGCGACGTGTTCCGCCACGTTTTCGAGCAGGCCGTCGCCGGCACGGAGCGGCTGAGCCACAACGCCGCTGCCCGGATCGAGCGTTTCCTGGCCGGAGAAGGCGAGGAACTGCACGACGTGGTCCTGGACGTGCAGAAGGCGCAACTGGCCTTCGAGTTGTTCACTCAGGTCCGCAACAAGGTGGTGGAGGCCTATCAGGAAGTCATGCGCACGCAGATCTGACCGGGCGCGACGGGGTGACTCGCGATGGAGCAACTGAGGCGGATCGCCGCCGGGCTCAGTTGGCGGCACCGGATCACGATCGCCACCGGCGCCGTGCTGACGGTGGCGGCGATCGTGGGCCTGAGCCGCTGGAACACCGAGCGGGATTTTAAACCGCTCTACACCGGCCTGGCGCCGGAGGACGCCGGGGCGGTGGTGGCCAAGCTGCGCGAGAGCGCCGTCGAGTACCGGCTGAGCGAGAACGGCTCCACGGTGAGCGTGCCGTCCGGGCGGGTGGCCGAAACCCGGCTCCAGATGGCGGCCGCGGGATTGCCCAAGACCGGCAGGGCCGGCTTCGAGCTGTTCGATCAGACCAACTTCGGCGCTACCGACTTCGCCGAACAGGTGAACTACCACCGCGCGCTCGAGGGCGAACTGGAGCGCTCGATCATGGCGCTTTCCGAGGTGGAGCAGGCGCGGGTCCACGTGACCTTCGCCAAGGAGTCGGTCTTCACGGAGTCGCGGCAGCCGGCCAAGGCTAGCGTGCTCGTAAGACTGCGCCCCGGGACGCAGCTCTCGGCACAGAACAT
>CAKZVG010000149.1 GCA_937921835.1 uncultured Bryobacteraceae bacterium
AAGCGGTCGCGCGGGCGATCCGCTGGCCGCTGCGCATCGAGCGGTCGTCGCTCGGCGACGACTCGGTCTTGCGAGGGGCGGTGAGCGCGGCGCGCGCCATAGCCCACGACCTGATCTCCGGGCGGGACCGGAAGGAAACGGAGTCCGGAAAACTGCAAAGGAGAGTGAGACTATGATGTGCGATTCATGGCGGCGGCTGGCCGTGCTGGTGGCGCTGCCGGTTCTCGTGGTTTTCATCCTCGAAGCCCAGAGCGGCACGGGCGTGGTCCGGGGCACGGTCTACGATGCCGCCCGCGCCGCGGTTCCGGGCGTGAAGCTGGTGCTTACGCAAGCCGCCACGAACGTCGCGCGCGAGGCGGCGTCCAACGATGTCGGCATCTTCGTGATTGGCGGCCTGCCGCCGGGCGAGTACCGGCTGACGGCCGAGAAGCCGGGCTTCCGAAAGTGGGCCGGCACGCTGTGGCTCCAGGCCGGACAAACGGCGGTGGTCGAGCCATCGCTCGACGTGGGCAGTATCGAACAGATCGTCGAGGTGACCGGCGCGGCGCCCGTCATCACCACCGAAAGCTCGGAAATCGGCGACGTCAAGGACGCGCTCCGCATTCAGCAACTGCCGCTCAACGGGCGTTCAGTGACCGCGCTGTTCGACCTCACGCCCGGCGTCGAGGGCGGAGGCAATCCGCGCGTCAACGGACTGAAGGTCGGCTCGGTCGAAATGACGCTGGACGGCATTTCGCTGGTCGACCGCTTCGGCGGCGGCATGGCGCGCGTCCAACCGGGGCTCGACACCGTGCAGGAGTTCCGCATCGAGACCACCGGCTCCGGCGCGCAGTATTCGCGTCCCGCCACCGTGACGGTGGTGACCAAGAGCGGCACCAACCAGCTTCGCGGCAGCGTCTTCGAGACCTTCCGCAACAACGGCGCCGGCCTGCGCGCGCGCACCCGGCAGGACGGCGCCAAGCCGTCGTTCTATCTGCGGAATGAGTTCGGCGCCTCCGCCGGTGGTCCGGTCTATCTGGGGAACCTCTACGACGGGCGCAACCGGTCCTTTTGGTTCTTCGCCTACGAAGGGCTGCGCGAGCGGCAGAAGTCCTTCTACCAGGACCGCGTTCCCACGGCCGCCATGTGGGCCGGCGATTTCAGCGACATTGTCGACACTGCCGGCCGCCGCACCAATATCTATGACCCGCTCACCACCAACGCCGCGGGCCTCCGCTCGCCCTTCGCGGGCAACGTCATCCCCTCCAGCCGCCTCGCGCCGATCCTCAAAACCATGCAGGAGGTCACCCACGCCGCGACCAGCAGCGTGAACCCCTATCAGGGGATCAACATGCAGGAGTTCTACCCGGTCCGGAACAACACCAACACCCTGACGTTCAAGGGGGATCACCGGCTCTCGGACAAAGACACGCTCAGCGGGCGCTTCACCCGCTCGGCGAGAAGCTTCAGGCAGCAGGGAGGCGTCTTCGGCGGACCGCGCGCCGATCTGGCCGACGGTTTCGGCACGGGACGCAACGACGCCAAGGTCTACAACGTCTCGCTGCGCCACACCCGGACCTTCACGCCATCCTTCCTGAGCGAACTCCTTCTCGGCTCGCACCGCGCGCCGAAAAGCTCCGGCACGCTGGCCGACTTCACCGACTGGCCGAACAAGCTCGGACTTCCCAATCCCTTCGGCGCCAGGGGCTGGCCCTCGATGTCGGCCAGCCTGTTCGGATGGGACGCCGATAACCGCAAAGACGAGATGCTCACCGGGCACGTGCTGGAGGAAAACCTCACCTGGATCCGCGGCGCGCACACCCTGAAATTCGGCGGCAAGCTGCGCCTGGAATACAACAACATCCGTGAGTTGCAGCAGTCGCAGGGCAGCCACGACTTCGGCGGAGACTGGACCGCGCTCTACGACCCGAGCGGCGACAACGCCGTCTCCTTCACCGGCAACGGCCTGGCCTCGATGGCGCTCGGGCTGCCGACTTACCTTTCCAACCAGTTCAACCGGGGTTACTTTTACTTTGAGCAACAGGAGATCGGGCTGTATTTCCAGGACACCTGGAAAGTAACTTCACGGCTGACGCTCGATCTCGGCCTGCGCTGGGATAAGTGGACCGCTTACCGGGAGAAATACAACCGCCTGGTGAACGTCGACCTGCGCAACCTGGCCAACAAGTTCGAGGTCATTACCCCCGGCGGCACCCGGATGGAAGATCTGCCGGGAATTCCGCCCGCCGTGCTCCAGTCCTGGCGCCAGCGCGGGCTGAGCTGGCGCACGGCCAACGAAGCCGGCCTGCCGGCCAACCTGGTCTCGGCCGACAACAACAACTTCGGCCCGCGTCTGGGCATGGCGTTCCGCCTCAACGGCAAGACCGTCGTGCGCGGGGGCTACGGCGAGTACTTCTGGACCATGCCGCTCTCGCAGATTCTCCAGGCTTCGCGCCAGAATCCGCCGCTGAACCTTCGCTTCGAGAACCCCCTGAGCGCGCTCGATGGAACCGGCACATTCGGCGTCCGCACCGCCCCGCGCCCGGAGTTCTTCGTCGGCCGGGCGGCGGTGAGCACCGAGGGGATCGTGCAGCTTCCCCCCTCCGCCCGCCCGATGGTGCCGCTCGAGCCCTTCGCCTGGAAGGACGGACGGGCGCAGTCCTGGCACTTCACCATCGAACGGGAAATCATGCCGGAGACGGCGCTGCGGCTGAGTTATATCGGCGACCACGGCCGTGACCTGGAGCAGAAGTTTTCCCTCAACGCGCGCGAGGCGGAGTTCAACTACGTGGCGCGCACCGGCCAGAATCCGCCCGGAAACCGCGACCTCATGCGCGTCAACAAGGACTGGAACTTCGGCGCCAACGCCACCAACCGTACCGGCTACTCGAACACCCACTCCTTACAGGCCGAAGTCGAGCGCCGCTACTCGAACGGCCTGGCGTTGCAGTGGTTCTACGTCTTCAGCCGCAGCCTCACCACCACCGACGCGGGCGGCTTTACTGCCGGAGGCGGCAGCATTAACTCCACCAACGGCGTCTCGCTGGTTCCGGAGAATATCCAGATACTCGGCGGTGGCAAGTTCACCTATGATGAGTTACTCCGTCTGGGTTACCAGAACTCCACCAACGTACCCGCCCACCGCATCCGCTGGAACGGGATTTACGATCTCCCGTTCGGCCGGGGGAAGAAGCTCGGCTCGGGCGCCGGCGGCGCGCTCAACCACGCGATCGGCGGCTGGCAGGCGGCCACCATCGGCGACTGGCGGAGCGGCTTTTGGAGCGGGGTCAGCTCCGGCCGTTACC
>CAKZVG010000150.1 GCA_937921835.1 uncultured Bryobacteraceae bacterium
GGATGGCCGCCAGCAGGTCCACCGGCTCAAAACCCGCCACCACGATGGGAACGTGATGGCGCGCGGCCAGTTGCTCGTACTCCTCGTAGCCGGTGACGGTGCACACGTGGCCGGGCGCGAGGAAGGCTTGCACGCGGTTGCCGGGCGATTCGAGCAGCCCACGGATGGCGGGCGGAACCAGCACGTGCGAGACCAGCATCGAGAAGTTATCCAGCTTCTCGCGCCGCGCGGCGAGCACGGCCATGGCGTTGGCCGGCGCGGTCGTCTCAAATCCAATGCCGAAGAAGACCACCTGGCGACCCGGATTGCGCCGCGCGATTGCGACCGCGTCCAGCGGCGAGTAGGCGGCCCGCACGTCGCCCCCGGCCGCCTTCACGCGCAGCAAATCGGTCCGGGAGCCGGGCACCCGCAGCATATCGCCGTAGGAGACGAAGGTGACCCCCGGCAGCGAGGCGATGTGGATGGCCTTGTCGAGCGCCTCCAGCGGCGTGACGCACACCGGACACCCGGGTCCGTGCACCAGTTCGACGTTTGGCCCGGCGAGTCCGTCGATGCCGTAGCGCATGAGGGTGTGCGTCTGCCCGCCGCAGATCTCCATCACCACCCAAGGCCGGGTGGCGAGGCGGCGGATTTCGGCCCCCAACCCGTGCGCGATGCGCGCGTCGCGGTACTCGTCCAGGTACTTCATGCCTTCACCCGGCACTGTCCGCGGATTCCGCCGCGTGATAGGAACTGCGCACCAGCGGCCCGGCTTCGACGTGCCGGAAGCCCATCTCCAGCCCGATGGCGCGGTACTCGGCGAACTCTTCGCGAGGCACATAGCGCAGCACGGGGAGGTGCCTGGGCGAGGGCCGCAGATACTGCCCCAGCGTGAGAATGCCGACTCCGTGCGCGCGCAGGTCCCGCATCACGCCGAGCACTTCCTCGCGCGTCTCGCCGAGGCCGAGCATCAGTCCGGATTTCGCCGGGATCTCCGGTCGCGCCCGGACGGCGTAGCGCAGCATGTCGAGCGAACGCTCGTAGCGCGCCCCCAGGCGCACCTGCCGGTAGAGGCGCGGCACGGTCTCAATGTTGTGGTTCAGCACGCCCGGCAACGCGTCGAGGACGATGTCCATGGCGGCGTGGGAGCCTTGGAAGTCCGGGACGAGCACTTCCACGCGGCAGCCGGGAGAACGCTCGCGGATGGCGCGGATGGTGAGGGCGAAGAGTTCCGCGCCTCCGTCTTTGCGGTCGTCCCGGTTGACGCTGGTGATCACGGCGTAGCGCAGCCCGAGCGCCTCGACGGCCTCGGCCACACGGCGCGGTTCGCCGTAATCCACCGCCAGCGGCGCGCCTTTCTGGACCGCGCAGAAACCGCAACGGCGCGTGCAGACATTGCCCAGGATCATGAACGTCGCCGTGCGCTGGTTCCAGCACTCGCCGAGGTTGGGGCACGCCGCGCTCTCGCACACCGTGTGCAGGCGCAGCCGCCCGACCAGCGACTTCAGCTCTTGATAGTTCTTTCCGGCGGGCGCGGGCGCGCGCAGCCACTTCGGGCGTTCGAGCTTCGATTCGATGGAAACCAGCACGGTGTTCCCATTCTACCCGGCCCCCGCCACGGCGCGTCTAGCCGCGGCGGGGCGGGGGTCCCACCTCGTCGATGTGTCCCATGTGAAAACCGAGCGTGAAGCAGCCGAAGCGCGGATCCTGCCGCAGCAGAGGCAGCATGCGCCGCGCCATCTCGACGCGCAGCGCCTCGTGCTCGCGCCGCCCGCAGAGGTTGCGCGGGTCGGGATCGTTCACGTCGTAGAGCTCGGTGGTGTTGGAGCCGGAGTTGTAAACGAACAGGTGGCAACTCCCGCCCGGCTCCCAGTGCACAAAGCCGCAGGCCGGGTTGCCGGTGATTTGCCAGCCGGTCTGGAACAGGAGTTCGCGATTGGCGAGCGGCTCCCCGCGCAGGCAGGGAAGCAGCGAAACCCCGTCCTGCCGGTCCGCGGGCTCGATGCCGGCGAAGTCGAGCACGGTGGAGGAGACGTCCAGCAGGGAAACGGGCGTCGCCACCGTTCGCCCGCGCGCTCCCATGCCGGCGGGCGGTTTCACGATAAACGGCACCAGTTGGGTGTCGGGATGGATGTAGCAGCCCTTGTCCATGATCCCGAGGTGGCCGTTCATTTCGCCGTGGTCGGCGATGAACAGGATCAGCGAGTCGTCGTAGATGCCCCGCTGCTTGAGCGCCGCGATGAAATCACCCAGCCCGCGATCGATGACTTCCATCGCCAGCGCATTGGCCACCAGGTAGTCGAGCATGTCCTGCGGGCGGTAGAAGCCCCAGTGGCGGCGGAAGACCTCAAGCCAGGGCGGGTCGCCGGGTCCGGGTTTCGAGCCGCGCGCGGCCCACTCCTTGTAGCTTGCGGGCAGCTCAATTACCTTGCGCAGTTCCGCCTCGCGACGCTCGAATCCGGCCGGAATGGTGAAAGGCTTGTGCGGGTCGTAAATGTTGATCTGCATGTAGAGAGGCGCCCCACCGGCGGCGAGCGCCTCGTCCAGTTTGCGGATGCCCCAGCGGAACAGGTAGTGCGAGTACTGAGCCTCGAGCGGAAATGGCTTACCATCGGACTGCGCGATCCAGCCGCCGTAGCCCTGGTTGTCGCTCTTGCGGTCGGGGTGCACCGTGCGGATCTCGCGCGCATAGCGCGGCAGCTTGACGCCCAGGCCGCGCAGATAGGAGACGTAGAGTTCGTCCTGATCCATGGCCGGCATGGCGCGCTCCCACTGCGAATCCAGTTCGCCGAAGGCGTCCATGAACTTCTGCGCGCCGGTGTGGTTCTTGCCGACATGCCTGACGCGATAGCCGCTGGCTCTGAGGTATTCGGGGAAGATGACGTCGTTCGGGCGCAGCGATGTCTCCATCCCCAACTGCCCGCCGCGCGGGTTGGCCAGCACGTAGGGCTGCCGTCCGGTATAGAGCGAGGCGCGCGAGGGCGCGCAGATGGAGATGGTGCAGAAGGCGTTCGAGAAGTTTGTCCCGTCGGCCATCAGCGCCCGCATGGCCGGCATCTCCATGCGCGGCAGAAGGCCGCGCGAGGCGATGTAGTGGTCCGGACTCACCATGTCCAGGCAGATGAGAAAAATGTGCGGCCGTTTGGTCTCGCGCGCGTGAAAGCCGTGACGGCCCTCTTTGCGATCCACATAGCGGATGCCCTCCGCCCGCCTGTTCTGCGCCGCCACGGCCGGGGCCGCCGCTCCCAGCGAAGCCGTTCCAATGAAATCGCGCCGTTTCAAAATTCGTTTCCCCCGGTTTCAGGATTCCGCTGGAGCGCGCGCATTCGGACGCGCGCGTCCGCTGCCTATTGTAGTCCGGACGGAGCGCACGCCGCGCCGCCCCGCCCCCTTGCGTCCCGCGCCTCGAGGGGCTAGGCTCGCCCACGGGAGGATTGCGGCCATGTCCATGAACACGTCGACCTGTCACGCCGTACCCGCAATGATCCAGCCGCAGACGTGGGCCTGCTGGTACACCAGCTTTCAGATGGTGGTGGCCTACGGGCGCCGGCGCGGCCGCGGACTCGGCCTGATCGATCCGCCCGAACACTCGCGCACGCAGGCGCTGTTCGCCGCCAACCAAGGCATCGGGGCCACCAGCACGGAGCGTGAGGAGATCGCGCGGCTGCTCGGCTTTCACATCCTCTATGCTTGCCTGACCGAAGAGGGGCTCTGGGAGATCATGCAACGCTCGCCGGTGATCTGCGCTGGCCGCTGGCCAGGGCAGGCTTCCGGTCATTGGGTGGTAATCAAGGGGATCTCGCTCGACACCATTGCGATCAACAATCCGGCGGTGGGGTAGCAGAACTTCAACTACCGGGACTTTCTGACGAATTACCTGCTCCAGACCGAGGAGCGCCCCCTGATCTATCCGGGCTGATTCGCGAAGCGAAAGACGGCCTTTTCGATGGGGACGCCGCGCACCTCGATCTGCCTGAGATCCGCCGAACCCACTCCTAGCGATTCCGCGAGCAGGAGCGTATTGTCGCAGTCGCCGAAAGGCGGCGTGCCGCGCGGCGCGCGCGGGTCGAAGCCCATGACGGCGGTTGCGACGGCGTCCGTGCACACGGGGTTGGTGCCGAGAATCATCACGCCGGGCTGCACGCGGCGGATTCCGCGAACCCAGGGGCCTTCGCCGCCGGCGATGGTCTCGATCCCCTCAATGAAGGAAATATCAATCGGGCGCGCGGCGGTGAGTTCGGCCGTGATCCGCGGCATGCGGTAGCCCGGATGGCGGCTGGAGGCGGGATCGAGTTCCCCCGGCGCGCTTCTCGACGGCTGCCGCTTGCCGAGATGGCAGGTTTCCACGCGCCCTTTGCCGGGGTTCTCATTGGGTTCGGCGGTCCCCGCGTCGTCGCCGTAAATCGATGCCGGCGTGATCCCGAAAATGTTTTTCATCGCCAGAGTCACGCCGCAGGTGGCGTGCTCCTTGAGCTTGGCCATCGAGACCAGAACGTCGGTGTCCTCGTAGGCCTGGTTCAGATCGTAGGCCGGGAACACCAGTCCGCCGCCCGGCACCTTGAATCGCGCGTAGCGCTTTCCCTTGCCGAGCGCGTTGGTGTTCTCGAACTCGACGCCCGGAGCGGCGCTCTGAAGCGAGCGCACGTTCCAGCCCGAATCGAGCAGGTACTCCTCGAGCGGCCCGGAACTCGCCCAGCAGCTCTCGACAAACCGGATGCGGCGCGCGCCCGCGCGGCCGAGCAGATGCGCCAGCGCCCCGACGGTCTTGGGATGCGTGTAGTGTGTCACGCCCAGCGGACGCCCCTCGAAGCGCAGTCCCGGGCTGCCGGTGAGATTCAGCTTCACGGTGACGGTCTTGTTGCGGACCAGCCGCGCCAATCCGCCGATCTGGCCGAACATCGTATCCAGCACGGCGGTCAGGTCCTCCTCGTAGGAACGGCAGCGGGCGATGGAAACGGGGGCCGCGGGAGCATCCTTGGCGCGAAGCCCAGTTGCCGCCCCGGCCAGGGCGAGCAATTCGCGTCGGGTCATTGATCCCAGTGTAGCTGCTTTCCGGCGCGCGAGCGCCATCCCGGTGTTCCGGGCCGCTCCCTGACGGCCGCGACTCCGGCAGGCGCTGGTGACGGTCTCAGGCGCGTTCGCCGGACCAGGAGTGCGAACGGACGGTTTGACCGGCCGAACTGGATTCCGCGCCGGAAAGCGGCTAACGCGAAACGCCTGGAGGCGCCTGGACGTGGATCACAACCGCTTCGTCGGAAAGCGCCCGGACGGACAACACGCCGGGATATGTCACAAAGGCCGTATCCCGTTCGCCTGCGGTATGGACTTCCCCGCCAAGCGTAACCTCAACTTCGCCGCGCCAAACGAACACGAACCGCTCCGCGCCCGCGCCGGCCTCGCTCTGAAAGGTCCGCGAGCGCTTCAGACGCCAATGCGACGCCGAAGCGTGTTTCGATCCCATGGCCGGATTCACGAATTCCCCGTTGCGTTGATCGAACCTCAAATACTTCACCGCGCCGGGAGTGATCGCGCCGCTCGGCGGTGCGGCGCCTGGCTTCGAGGAATCGCGGGCGCCGGCGTAGAGCTTGCGATCGGGCGGCGTCTGGAAGCTGATCATGATGTTGTCGCCCGGCCCCGTGGTGACGGTTCCGTGGATTTGACCGGCGGGCAGGAAGACGCACTCGCCGGTTCGAAACCTGCGCCGGGAATCGCCCTGCCGGAGATCGGCTTCGCCCTTCAACATCAGAATCGTGTCGCTGGACTCGTCATGACTGTGCTGCGCGAACTCGGCGCCGCGCCGGGTGACGGAGAAGTTGAGGGTGAGATTCCTTGCGCCAAGGTCCGGATGAAGGATGCGCCGCGACGTGACGCTGCCCATTTGAAACGGGGTACTCTCGGCGAAACGGATGATGCGGACGTTTTGCGCGCCGGCGGCGGAGGCCAGCAGAAGAGCAAGCAGAATCCCGGATCTCATCGGTTAGCCGGCTCCATGCTACCATAATTGGCGTGTCAGGAGCGCTCTTGGCCAACCTGGTCGCGCTCGCTGCGGCGCCCGGGTTGTTCGCCGCGAACGAATTCGCCGGCCGTTGGGCCATCCAGGCCGACGGGGGCCGCGTCTTCTGGCTGGAGGTAAGAGACGGCCCGTCGCTCGAAGGGGAGTTTTTCGGCGCCACCGGCGGCCGCCTTGCGCGCCTCATCGACCCGCGCGTCGTGAACGGCGAGTTGCACTTCACGGTGGAGCGGGTGTTCGACAGCTCGCGAGTTGTGCGAGCCACCACCACGGCCCGCGCCGACGGCGCCGGACTGCGCGGAGCGACGGTCATCGATGGAAAGAGCTGGCGGTGGAAAGGCTGGAGATCGCCGGAGATCCCCGACCGCGACGACGGCTCCTGGCGGGAGGAGACGCCCATTCCTCTATTGAGCGGCAACTTCGAGCAACTGCGCGCGTTGCGGCCCGGCGGCGAGAGGGATTGGCGGTTTGAAAATGGCGTGCTGCGCAATGTCGTCCCGCAGGCGTCCCTTCTCCTGACGCGCCGCGAGTTCTGGAATTTCACACTTCACGCCGAGTACAAGCTTCCCAGGAACGGAAACAGCGGCATCGGTCTGCGCAACCATTACGAGTTGCAGTTAGCCGATGACTACGGCCAGCCTCCCAGCGTGCACGGCAACGCTTCTCTGTACAGCCGCATCAGGCCGCGGGTCAACGCCAGCAAACCGGCCGGCGAGTGGCAGTTCCTGGATTTGCGGCTGGTGGGCCGGGAGTTGTCCGTCACACTGAACGGCGTGAGAGTGATCGACCGCGAGAGGATCGAGGGACTCTCCGGCCTGGCGCTCGATCCGTACGAGGAGCGCCCCGGGCCCATCGCCTTTCAGGGCGATCATGGGATGGTGGAATTCCGGAACGTGGTGGTGACGCCCCTGACCCAAAGCCCCCAGCGCTAGAACTCCATTGACCCGTGAAGCTCTGCGGGAAACGCAGGGCTATCGGGGCGCGGCCGCCTCAAGCACCAGCGCCGCCAGGGTGCCCACCTTCGGAATGTCCACCCCGGTGCCTTCCTCGATCGGGTAGGGATCGAGAGCGCGGGGCTCCACGCCCGGCTGATGCAGGCGCGCGCTGGCGTAACGTCCGAGCAGATGCACGGTGACGTTCTCCACCGGATAGCCGGAGTAGTTCACCAGGTGCAGCACCACGCGCGCGCCGCCGGGAGCGGCCAGCAGGCTCGACAACATGCTCGAGACATTGAACAGCCGCGCTCCCAGGTTGCGGCGTCCGGCGAGGCTGTTCACGTCGCGGAAGATCGCCTCCATCCTGGCGATCTCCTTTTCGTCGAAAACGAACTGGCCGGGCTTCAAGTCCGGGCTGCGCCATTCCGGCGGGCTGCTAAGCAACGTTCCGCCGCCGCGCGCGAAGCGCCGCAGAGCTTCGTTCTTTTCCTCCGGGAGCGCGTAGGGAGCGACGTTGACCGCGATCAGCGCACCCTTCAGCGCGTCGTCGTCGAGCCGCCGCGCGGGCACCGGGCGTACCGGCGTGTGGCGGGTGGCGATCATGTCGAGGATGCCGCCCGAAGCCAGCGCCCCGCTGCCGGTGTCCACCACCATGGCGAGCCGTCCGTGCGGGCGGAACTCGCGCCACTCCTTGTTCTCCTCATAGAACCGCAGCACCTGTCCGATGCGCCGCCAGCCGCGCAGCGCCTCCGCCTCGCCCTCCAAGAGGCGGCGGGCGAAATCGGAGTCCAGGGCGACGATCCAGCGCGCGCCCGCCATGGCGGCGTCGGCGATGGCCGCGGCGTAGCGCTCGGCGGGAAGCACGGTCTTCTCGGGCGGAAGGTTCCCGATCCACACCGGGGCGGCGCCGAGCGCGCGCACGAAGCTCAGGAAGCCGAAATTGGTGTCGATCCACGGGGCGCCGGTAGGGGCCGCTTTCGCCGCTCCGCCCGCGTCCACATGGATTCCGGGCCAGAGTCCCTGAAAGGTGCCGCTGACCGGCACGCCGTCAAAGCGCATGGCGCCGCGCGACGGCAACTCGATCAGCAAGAGCTTGCCCGCGGCCTCGCCAATCGCGCGCGCCGTGTTTTCCGCGAAATCGCCTTCGAGCACCAGGCCGTCCAGCCCGCAGCGCACCGCGTGCGACGCCGCTTCCGCGCCGTCCCCGCCAGGGCGAACCACTCCCAGCGTCGCGATCTCTCGCGCGCGCGCCGCGGCGGCGAACTCCGCCGACCAGTGCGGCCGTTCGAGCAGCAGGCAATTCACGGGGTGATCGCGCAGCAGTTCAAGCGATTTCGCGTCGCCCGAGGGCCAGCGCGCCGGAATCCACCCGGCGGCGCCCGCCAGCAGCAGCAGCAGTGCGAGCAGCATATTTCTAATCTAGCGCTACGCCGACTTGATCCCGGTCCACAACCGGTCCCGCAGCCGTTGCGCGGCGGGAGGCAGGGCGGCGAACCACTCGCCGCGCCGCAACACCTCGGCAGGCGGATAGAGTACCGGGCTGGTCCGCACCGGCTCCGGCAACAGGCGCCGCGCGGCGGCGTTCGCCGTGGCGGCGAGGGATTCGCCCGCGATGGCGGCATTCACCTCCGGACGCAGCAGGTAGTCGATGAAGCGGTGCGCCAGGCGGGCGCGCCGGCTCTCGCGCAGGATGACCGCGCTGTCGGCATAGAGCGGGAAACCTTCGGCGGGATACGCAAAGGCCAGATGCGGCGCGGCCCCGATGGCTTGTTGCGCGGTGGTGGCCCACAACTGCGCCGCCAGCACGTCGCCCGCGACTACCTGGTCGCGCACCTCGGCGTTCAGATAGGCGCGCACAAGGCGCTTTTGCGCGAGCGCCTCGCGCTGCGCCGCCCGCAGATGATGCGGGTCGTGCGAATTCAGCGGGTGGCCGAGCTTGCGCAGACACGCGGCGAAGACTTCAGCCGGGTCGTCGAGCATGGTCAGACGCCGTTCGAGGCGCGGGTCCCAAAGGTCGCTCCAGGCGGCGGGCGGCGGCGCGAGACCGCGGTGGTAGAGAATCCCCGTGGCGCCCCACATGTACGGCGCCGACCAGCGCAACTCCGGATCCCAGACGGGCGCGAGAAACAGCGGATCGAGATGCTCCAGGTTCGGCAGCCACTCGTGCCGCAGCGGCTGGAGCAGGTTGTACTCGCGCAGCGGGCCGATCAGGTAGTTGCTCGGAAACACCACGTCCCAGCCCGAGTTGCCGCCCAGCACCTTGGCCAGCATCTCTTCGTTGCTTTCGTAGACCGCGTAGCGCACGCGCACGCCGGTTTCGCGCTCGAAGCCCGGCAGTGTGTCCGGCGCGAGGTACGCCGACCAGTTGAAAACGTTAAGCCGCTCCCTGCCCCGGCCGCAACCGGCGGCCGCGCCCAGCGCCGCGCAGAACGCTCTCCGCCTCATGCGCTCCTCCGCAGCCGTTCGGACGCCAGAATCAGGGCTCCGAACCCCACCACCAGAACCGAGCAGACGGCGTTGACGGCCGGGTTGGCGCCGCGCCGCGCCATGGCGTAGATCACCATGGGAAGCGTTTCGCTGTCCACGCCGGCCACCAGGCTGGTGATCACGTAATCGTCGAACGACACCGTGAAGGCGAGCAGCGCGGCCGCGCCCACGGCGGGCAGGATACCGGGCAGCGTCACCTCGCGGAAAGCGCGCCAGGGCGTCGCGCCGAGGTCAAGAGCGGCTTCCTCGATCGTTGCGTCCATGGTCCGCAGGCGGGCGAGCACGACCAGCACCACGTAGGCGATCGAGAATGCGACATGCGCCAGGATCACGGTGTGCATTCCCAGCCGGAGGTCGAGAGAGCGGAAGGTCCACTGGAAAAACGCCAGCAGCGCCACGCCCATCACGATTTCCGGCGTCACCAGCGTGGCGTAGAGCAGGCCCGAAACGGCGGGCGAGCGGCGCTTCCACAGCGCGTAGGCGCACAGCGTACCCGCCGCCGTCGCGATGCCGGTGGCGGCCACGGCGATGATCAGGCTGTTCCCGGCCGCTTCGAGCAATTGCGCGTCGCCCCACGCCGCCGCGTACCAGCGCAGCGAGAAGCCTTCCCAAACCGTGAAGCGCGAGGAGTTGAAGCTGAACGCCGCCAGGGTCAGCAGGGGCAGATAGAGAAACGCGAACGCCGCGGCGGCATAAAGAGCGAGCGGGCGCTTCACGCCGGATCCTCCCCGCGGCGGCGCAGGACCAGGGCGAGCAGCGCCAGAATCAGCGCCATCAGCGCCAGCGAGAGGGCCGCGCCGAAGGGCCAGTCGCGGGCGGTGGTGAACTGGTTCTGCACCAGGGTCCCGATCATGATGGTCTTGCCGCCGCCCATCAGGTCGGGCGTGAGGTATGCGCCCAGACAGGGAATGAACACCAGCGCCGCGCCCGCCGCCATGCCCGGCGCCGCCAGCGGGACAGCCACCCGCCAGAGAGCAAGGACCGGGCGCGCGCCAAGGTCCGCCGCGGCTTCCAGGAGCGAGGGGTCGATGCGCTCCAGCGCCGCGTAGAGCGGCAGAACCATGAATGGCAGATAACCGTAGACCAGCCCGAGGATCACCGCGCCGTCGTTGTAGAGCAGCGGCAGCGGCTCGCGGATCGCGCCCACGGCCATCAGCGCGGTATTCACCAGACCGCTTTCGCGCAGCAGGAAAAGCCAGGCATAGGTACGCACCAGGACGCTGGTCCAGAAGGGCAGCA
>CAKZVG010000151.1 GCA_937921835.1 uncultured Bryobacteraceae bacterium
GCCGCCGCCGCCGCCGCCGTCACGTGCCCGGCCGCGGCCAGCCCGGTGGCGAAGACCAGCAGTAACAGGGCGAAGCCGCGGGGCACCGGTTCGTACTCGATGGTCAGGACCGAAGGTCCGAGAACAGTGGCGCCCAAGGCGAAGGCGCCCGCCACCAGCAGTCCCGCGCGCCAAGTGAGCCCCAACGACACCACGGCCAGGTACACTCCCAGGATGCCGAGCGCGCGGTAAACTATCTGCTGCGCCTTCAGCACCGTCTCGAACTCCGCTCCGGTGAGCTTCCGCAACCAGATGGCGGTTTCGTCGAAGACCGTGAAGGAGACATGCGGCCGCGAAGCCACCAGGTCGTTGGCCAGCACCTCGGGATTCCAGAGGTGTTCGAGAATGGGCAGGTAGATCTGGGTGTCCTGTTCGAGATAGGTGTGGCCCGGGAACCAGAAGTACCCGGCCAGCGTGAACGCCAGCAGGGCCGCGGCGGCGAACGGGCGGTGGCTCATCTATTGGGGCGTCTTCTCAAGCTGCTGCCTGGCCCACAGGCGGTTCGGATTCAGTTCGAGCGAGCGCTGGATTGCCTGGCGCGCCTCGCGGTTGCGCTCCGCCTTGCGCAGCGCGATGCCCAGCCACAGGTGAGCCTCGGCCGAACGCGGGTTGAGTTCAATCGCCTTTTCGAAATCCTTGATCGCTTTCTCCACTCCGCCGCCGAACATAGGCGGAAGATAGTAATGGCCGACGCCGCGGCTGAGGATGGCGCGGTAAGACCGGGGGTCCAACTCCACCGCTTTGGCGATGGAGTCCTGCGCGCAGCGCCCGAACTTCATGCCGCGCAGCACGTCGGCCGGGATCACCTGGCCGCAGAGCGTTCCAAGAACCCGATGATACTCCGCCGCGGCCGGTTTCAGTTCCACCGCCCGCCGCGCCGCCTCGATTCCGGCCTGCGCCGCCGCCCGGGCCAGGTTGCGGTCCCGCAACTCCAGCGCGACTTCGGAGAGATAGGATCGCGCCAGCGCCAGACGGTAGTGGCTGGCCGGATCCTCCGGGCGCTTGGCGGCTTCTGCCGCCAGGCGCTCGGCGATCGCCTCCAGCGCCGCCCGGTCCTGCCGGTCGCGGGCGCTTTCCAGTTCGGACACCCAAGGCGCGCCGAGCAAGACCGTGGCGCCAAGCCATGACATCCAGCGCATACTTCCTTATCTTAACTGGGCGGCGGGTCCGCGCCATGTGGGGGAGCGCCGGAGGGATGGCGATGGCGAAAAAACAAGCTTTCCGGGCTATGAAAACGGCCGGAACTGCTATATAATCCGGCTGAAGGGTGAACAACGTTAGGGGGTGTGTGCGATGCGGCTTCGCGCACTCGGTTTCTGCTTTATTGGGGCGATTTCCCTTGCCGCCCAGACGCCGACCGCTACTTTAACGGGGCGGGTCGAGGATGCCACCGGCGCCGGAATCCCAGGCGCCGCGGTCAAGGTCCGGAACGTTGGTACGGCCGCGGTCCGTACCGCGGCGTCGGACGAAGGCGGCGATTTCACCATCCCGGGTCTGCCTCCCGGCGGCTATGAGGTCGAGGTTGAGAAGACCGGTTTTCAACGCCTGCGCCAGAGCGGCATCGAGTTGCAGGTCGACCAGACCCTCCGGCTGAATTGTCAGCTTCAGGTCGGTGGAGTGGCCGAGTCGGTGGATGTGCGCGCGGAAGTGCCCCTGCTCAACACCGACAACCCGGTCAAGGGCGAGGTCATCGTCACCGAGGAGATTGCGGAAATGCCGCTCGAAGACCGCGATTTCGGCGACCTGGCTTTCCTGGTGCCGGGCGTGGCGCGCCGCGCCCAGGGCGGAAGCGGTTCGCGCTTCAACATCAACGGAGCGCGTTCGGACAACAGCAATTTCTTGGTCGACGGCTTCCACGATCAGGACTCGCGCGGCGGTGGCATCCAGGTGCGCCCGCCCACCAGCGCCATGCAGGAATTCAAGATGCAAACCGCCGGCTACCCGGCCGAGCACGGGCGCTTCGGCGGCGGCGTCATGAACATGGTCCTGAAGACGGGCGGCAACCGGTTCCGCGGCGAGTTGTTCCACTTCCTGCGCAACGATTTCCTGGACGCTCGCAACTTCTTCGCGGCCTCCAAACCGAAGCTGCGAAGGAACCAGTTCGGCGCCACCCTGCACGGGCCGGTGATCCTGCCCCGGCTCTACCGCGGCCGCAACCGCACCTTCTTTCTCCTAAGCTGGGAGGCGTACCGCCAGAACATCGGCCTGACCCGCCGCGCGCGCGTCCCGACCGAGCTCGAGCGCCAGGGCGACTTCTCCCAAAGCCGCGACGCAAGCGGCGCGGTCGTGCCGCTGCGCGATCCGCTGGCTTCCGGGACTTGCACCGAACTCGAAGTTGGCGGCTGCTTTCCCGCCAACCGCATCCCAGCCAGCCGCCTGGAACCGATCGCCCTGAAGATCGTACCGTACTACCCGCTCCCCAACCTCGCCAACGAAAGGAACAATCTCTATGTCCAGGCCGACGACCGCGACGCCTACGACACCTACCTGGGCAAAGCCGACCACCGTTTCAACGACCGGGACACCGTATCGGTCCGGTATCTGACCCGCCGCAGCCGCAGCAGCAACCCGTTCTCCGGCAACCCCAGCGGGACCTTCGCCACCCGGACCCGGCAAGCCCAGTCGCTTGCCGGAATCACCTACACGCGCTTGTTCTCCCCGGTCATGATCAACGAAGCCCGCTTCGGCTACGCCCGCACCTCCACCAACGAGCGGAGCGTCTTCGCCGGCCGCGACTTCAACGCCGAATTCGGCATCCCGGGATTGACCACCGATCCGGACTTCGTGGGCTTTCCGCGCATCACCATCCGCGACCTCATGGCCATCGGCGACGCCGAGGGGATACCGGCGCTCTATGCCGTGAACAATTTCCAGTTCGGCGACACCTTCACCTGGGTGAGGCAACGCCATGTGTTGAAGTTCGGCGGAGACGTGGTGCGGGCGCAGTTCTTCCAGGTCGCCGCGACCAGCGCCCGTGGCCTGTTCAATTTCCTCGGCCGCTGGACCAACCAGCCGTTCGCCGACTTCCTGCTGGGTATGCAGAACTCGAGTAAGCGCCAGCAGGGAACCACGCCGTCGTACCTTTTGTCGAACAGTTACGGCTTCTTCGTGCAGGACGACTTCCGGGCGCGTTCCAGCCTGACTCTGAACCTTGGACTGCGCTATGAGTTGCCGATGCCGGCGGTGGAGAAGTACGACCGCTACGGGAACTTCGTCCCCGAATTCAATCAGTTCATCATCGCCGACAGCCGCGGCGTGCCGGACTTGCAGGAACTGCTGGAGTACGCCGGGCTGGTGGGGCGCGTTGCGCTGGCGCGCGAGGTGGGAATCCCGCGGTCGCTGATCTACACCAAGTACACGAACCTGGCCCCCCGCTTCGGCTTCGCCTGGCGGGTGGGAGGGGGAACCCGCACCGTGGTGCGCGGCGGCTATGGCGTGTTCCACGGTTCCTCGCGCACCGATAACATCCGGCAGGATCTGGCCGTGGTTTACCCCTTCTCGGTGATCCAGACCTTCAACCGGCAGGCCAATAACCCGAGTTACATCACTCTGCGGGCGCCGTTCCGCACCGCGCGCGGGACGCTCGAAGGCGTCAACAACAGCTTCGGGCACGAACTGCGCGCGCCCTCGCAAAACCTGCAAAGCTGGAACCTCACCATCGAGCGGCAGATCGGCGCGTCGGCCGCCGTCGAGCTCGCCTACGTGGGATCAAAGGGCACGCACCTGCCGCGCAAGTACAATATCAACCAGCCCATCCGGCAGTTGGAGCTGCGGATGCCGAACGGGAATTTTCCCCGCCCCTACGGGAGTTTCAACGACATCCAGTACTATGGCTACAGTTCGAATTCCAGCTACAACTCCGGCGTCCTGTCCGTGCGGCGGCGCTTCACGCGCGGCTTCTTTTACCGGGTGAACTACGTCTACAGCAAATCCATCGACGAAGCCTCGCAGATTTCCGGCGCGGGCGCGGGCGGCTACTCCGGGGCGCAGGACCCGCGCAACCTGAAACTGGAGCGCGGCCGCTCGGACTGGGACAACGGACACTCGCTCACCATGAGCTTCAGCTACGAAACGCCCCGCTCCTTGCGCCGCTGGCTGCGGAACTGGCAGCTTTCAAGCACCACCCGGATGTACACCGGCCAGCCCTTCACCCCCCGGGTCTCCAACGTTGACTTGAACCTGGGCGAAGCCAACCGCCCGGACCGCATCGCCAAGGGACGGCTCGACGTGCGCACGCCCGAGCGCTGGTTCGACCTGGCCGCCTTTCCGCCCGTACCCCTGGGCGCCTACCGCATGGGCAACTCGGGGCGGAACATCCTCGACGGCCCAGCGGCCATGAACGTCAACCTGTCGCTTTCGCGCCGCTTTTATCTCGGCGAGCGCGGCACGATGCAATTCCGCTCCGAAGCGTTCAACGTTCCCAACCACCCCAATTTCCAGTTGCCCGAGGAAATCGTCAACGCCATCAACAGCGGCGTCATCACACAGGCCGGGCAGGCGCGCGTCTTTCAGTTCGGCCTGCGCTACCAGTTCTGACACGCCACAGGCGGCCCGGCTGCGCTACATTCGGGGGATGCGAACTCTTTCCATCCTGGCGCTTCTGTTGGCGTCCGCGGCGCACGCGGGCGGTCCGGTTTTTCCCGGCGCGGTTGGATTCGGCACGGATACCCCGGCCGGGCGCGGCGGCAGGATCCTGCGCGTCACCAACCTCGAGGCCGCCGGGCCGGGGTCGTTGCGCGCCGCCCTGGAAGCGAAGGGTGCGCGCATCGTGGTCTTCGAAGTAGGCGGCGTGATCGATCTTGACAAGCGGGATCTGAAGATCGCCGAGCCGTTCCTGACCGTGGCGGGACAAACCGCGCCCCGGCCGGGCATCACCGTCATCCGCGGCGGGCTCCACATCACCACCCACGACGTCCT
>CAKZVG010000152.1 GCA_937921835.1 uncultured Bryobacteraceae bacterium
GCCGGCCCCCGGCGCCGGTTGTCTGGTAAGTTAAAGCATGCTCAACCGGCGGAGTTTTCTCGGAGCCGCGGGCGGCGCGGCGTGGGCCGCGGCCGGCGCCCGGCCGAACATTCTCTGGATCACCTGCGAGGACGCAAGCCCTCACCTGGGCTGCTACGGCGATTCCTACGCCCGCACGCCCGCGCTCGACCGGCTGGCGGCGGAGGGAACGCGCTACACCAACGCCTACGCCATTAGCGGAGTGTGCGCGCCCAACCGCTCCTGCCTCATCACGGGCGTGTATCCGTCTACGCTCGGCAGCCACAACATGCGCTCGACAACCCGGCTGCCGGACGCCGTGAAGTGTTTCCCGGAGTATCTGCGCCGCGCCGGCTACTACTGCACCAACAACGAAAAGACCGACTATAACTTCGACGTCCCGAAGGATGCCTGGGACGAGTCGAGCGCCAAGGCGCACTGGCGGAAACGCGCCAAGGGCCAGCCGTTTTTCAGCGTCTTCAATTTCACGGTCTGCCACGAAAGCCAGATCCGCCAGCCGGACGCGAGCTTCTTCAAGAACACGGCGCGCCTCACGCCCGAACAGCGGCACGATCCGGCGCGGGCGCCGATCCCGCCCTACCATCCCGACACGCCGGAAGTGCGGCGCGACTGGGCGCGCTTTTACGATCTCATGACCGCCATGGACTACCAGGCCGGTGACGTGCTGCGCCAGCTTGAGGAAGACGGGCTGGCGGGCAACACCATCGTGTTCTTCTTCTCCGATCACGGCACCGGCATGCCGGGGATGAAGAAATGGGTTTGGGAGTCCGGCCTGCGCGTGCCGTTTATCGTGCGCATGCCCGGGCAGCGCCCCGCCGTTTCGGACCGCCTGGTGAGCTTCGTCGACTTCCCGCCCACCGTGCTCAGCCTGGCCGGCGTGAAGATTCCCGAGCACATGCAGGGCGAGGCGTTCCTGGGAGGACAGGAGAAACCGCCGCGGCGCTATGTCTACGCGATCCGCGACCGCATGGTCGAGCGCTACGACGTCGTGCGGGTGGTGCGCGACGCGCGTTACCAGTACATGCGCAACTACATGCCGCACCTGAGCTGGTCGCAATTCATCAGCTACACCGAAGAGATGCCAACCATGAAGGCGTGGCGCTCGCTGTGGGAAGCCGGGAAGCTGAACCCGGTCCAGGCGCGCTACTTCGAACCCACGAAACCGCTCGAAGAGCTGTACGACACCGCCGCCGACCCGCACCAGATCCGCAACCTGGCGGGCGAGGCCGCGCTTCGGCCGGTCCTCGAGCGCATGCGCCAGGAATCCCGGCGCTGGATGATCGAGACGCACGACCTCGGCCTGCTGCCGGAATACGAGATTGAACGGCGCAGCGAGGGCCGCACCCCCTGGGACGCGGCTCGAGATCGCACGGCGAACCCGGTGGAGTTGCTCGCCCGAGCGGCCGGCCTCGCCAGTGAAATGGATCCGAAGAACGTGCCCGCGCTCACCAAACTGCTGGCGCACCAGGATCCGGCGATGCGCTTCTGGGGGGCGGTGGGCTTGGTGGCGCTGGGGGCGAAGGCGTCGCCCGCCCGGGCGGCGCTGCGCAAGGCGCTCCAAGACCCGGCGCCCAACCCGCGCGTGGCCGCGGCCGAGGCTCTGTCCTTCTGCGGCGGCCTGGACGCCGCCCTGCCGGTGCTGATGGAAGCCCTGCGGCATGAGTCGGCCTTTATCCGCCTGCGCGCCATGAACGCCCTGGAGCGGCTGGGGCCAAAGGCCAAACCCGCCGTTGCGGCCATGCGGGAAGCCGCCATGACGGGCGGGCACGCGGCCGAGTACGTAACCCGCATGGCGGAATACGTCCCGGCCCGGCTGGGCCGGTGATCGCCCAGGGCCCCCTGAGTCACCGTTGAGATGGCGGCGGCGCAGGGCCGGGTAGCGGCCCGGTGGCGGGCTTGCAGGCCGCACCCACGCGCGCTTGGTCTCTGCGCGGACCGGGGCCAGTGGCTTACGATGGTATTTGCCTGTCTCTTCTTCGCTGCCGGTGAAACGCGAGATCAGTTGGCCGCAGGTCTATCTGGGGATCGCCTTCTCCACCCTGGCGGTGCTCGTCCTTGAGCTTTCCCTGACGCGCATTTTCTCCGTTGTCTTCTTCTACCACTTCGCGTTCCTGGCCATTTCCATCGCGCTCTTCGGCTTGGGCGCCGGGGGCGTCTTTTCCTACGTCGTGGCCGGCTGGCGGGGGCGCTTCTTCGACAAGCTGGGCTGGATGTCGGCCTTGAACGGCGTGCTGGTGGTGGCGGCGCTGGTCTTTTTGTTGGCGCGCGGCAAGGAGCCGGGCGCGGGCGCCATCGCCTTGGTCTACTTCACCACCGCGCTGCCGTTTTTCCTGGCTGGCGCCGTGGTCTCGCTCGCCATCGCGGAAACCATCCAGCGCGTCGAGCGGGTCTACTTCTTCGATCTGCTCGGCGCCGCCGCGGGCTGTCTGCTGCTGATCCCGTTCCTGAATCTCTTTGGCGGACCGAACACGGTGATCGTCGCGGGAGCGCTGTTTGCCGTCTCCTCGGCCATCTGGTTCAACCTCGCCGACAGCTTCCGTGGACGCGCCGCCGCCGTGGCCCTGTCGCTCGCGCTGGTGGGGCTGGTGATGCTCAACGCCAAGCAGGGCTTCATCGACGTCAGGTACGCCAAGGGCCAGCGCCTCAGCGGCGAGCAGTTCGTCAAGTGGAACACGTTCTCGCGCATCGCCATCGCGCCGGACCGGGGCGCGCCCTCGATGCTCAGCATCGTCATCGACGCCGACGCCGCCACCGGCATCGCCAACTTCGACTTCGACCGGTTGAGCAGCAAGGACCGCCGCGACCTGCTCGCCCAGGGATCCGCCCTGCCCTATGCCGTCCGTCCGGGGGCCAAGGCGCTCATCATCGGCTCCGGCGGCGGGTGGGACGTGGCCCGCGCCCTGGCCTCGGGGAGCCGCGACGTCACCGGCGTCGAGATCAACCCCATCATCGCCGAGACCATCATGCAGAAGCGTTTCGCGGACTTGAGCCAGCGGCTCTATTTGCGTCCCGAGGTCCGCGTGGTGGTCGA
>CAKZVG010000153.1 GCA_937921835.1 uncultured Bryobacteraceae bacterium
TCGGCCGGCGGATTCCGGCTGTATCCGTTGCCGGGCCGGGCGGAGTTGGCGCGGGCAGCCGAGGTCTTTCGGGAATGCGTGCGAACGGATTCCCCGGAGACCGAATCGCAGGGGCGGCGGTTGTTCGGGATGCTGTTCGGGCAGCTTGACCCGCGGTTCCGCGGCAAGCCGGACTGGCTACTGGTTCTGGACGATGGTATCTTTGACATCCCGCTGGGGGCGCTTGTCGCGCCGGGGCCCGGAAGGCAACCGGCCTACCTGGCGGAAAGCCACTCGATGCGGATTCTTCCGGCGGCCGCGGCGCTGCTCGATCCCCCGCCTCCACGCGAAGGTAACGGCCTCTTCGTGGGGGTGGCGGACCCGATTTACAACCGCGCCGACCCGCGCTGGAACAATCGTGGCGCGTTTGCGTTTCCAGGACTGCTTCGCTTCCCGGATTCGGATCCCGCGCCGATCGAGTTGCCGCGGCTTGCAGGCAGCGGCCGCGAGGTCCAGGCCTGCGCCAGTTCGTGGGAGCGGAGCGTGGTTCTCCAAGGCGAGTCCGCGACCCTGGAAATCCTCCAACGGGCGCTGGCTTCGAACCCGGAAGTGCTTCACCTGGCGACGCATATTCTGCGCAAGGCGGGAAACGCCGACGAGGCGTACATCGCCCTCAGCCTGCGGCCGGGCGGTGAACTCGACATGCTCACCCCGAGCGCGGTGGCGCCACTTGGGGCGAGGGGCCTGGTGGTGCTGAACGGCTGCGGCAGCGGTCAGGGCCGGGCCGTGGAAGGAGCGGGCCTGCTGGGTCTGACGCGCGCCTGGCTGTTGGGGGGAGCCAGGGCGGTGGTGGCGACTCACTGGCCGGTGACGGACGAAGCCGGTGATCTACTGCGCGCTTTCTATCGCGAGTTGCGGCGGCCGCCGGACGGCGGGGCGCAACCGGCTTACGCCGCCGCCCTGAGCCAGGCGCAGCGGGAGATGATCGCCGCCGGCGGATGGCGGTCGAGGCCCGCATACTGGGCAAGGTATTTCGTTGTTGGAAAGGAATAGCCCGAACCATGAACGAACCGACGGCGGAGAATTACGAACCGGAGAATTCCGGGCACTCCCAGCGCGTCGACTGGACCGGTCTGGTGAACCGTATCCAGGCGGGCGACCCGGAAGGCATGGAGGAGCTGTACCGCGTCTTTTCGCGCGGCGTACGGTTCTACTTGTGCCGCCAGCTTGGCCCGCAGGAACTGGATGACAAGGTACACGACACGTTCGTGATCGTGGTGCAAGCCATTCAGCGCGGAGAACTTCGCGAAGCGGAGCGGCTGATGGGGTTCGTCCGGACGGTGGTCCGGAGGCAGGTGGCGGCGTTCATCGACCAGGCCGTTCAGGCGCGGCGCGAGCGGCAGGATGTGGAGAGCGGCGCACACGTGCCGGACCGGCGGGAGAACCCGGAACAGTACGCCATCGAGCGCCAGCGCGCGGAGTTGATGCGGCAGGCGCTGGAGGGGATCTCGCGGCGGGACCGCGAGATCCTCACCCGCTTCTACCTTCTCGAACAGCCACAGGAGCAGATTTGCGCCGAGATGCGGCTCTCGGAGACCCAGTTCCGGCTGCTGAAGTCGCGGGCCAAGGCCCGCTTCGGGCAGTTGGGCAAGAAGAGACTCTCCCGGTCGTCATTGATGTCATTTTTTCTGAGAACAAATACGGTGCTGGAGCACTAAGGTCCGAGCGGTACATTTGGAGGACTTTGTGTTACGGGACTGTAAATGCTCCGTTTCGGAGGAAACGGTTGAGCGTTATTGTCTCGGCCGCCTGGAGTCGGAAGAACTCGAACGCTTCGAGGAGCACCTCCTCGTGTGTCCGGGCTGTCAAGACCGGGTAGCCGCGTCGGATGAGTATATTGCAGCCATGAAGCTGGCCCTGCGGGATATCCGCGCCAGGCAGGCAAAGCCCGCCGGGCCGCGATGGAACCCCTTGCGCTGGACTCCGCTGCTGGCCGCCGGGGTGGCCGCCGCGGCGCTGGCGGTTTTTGTACATTTCCGTTCCCCGGCGGGCGACCCTGCCCCGCACATGGTGTCGCTGCGGGCGATTCGCGGGTTCGAAGACCCGGCGGCGGCGGCTCCGGCCGGCGCTCTGCTGGTGTTGAAAGCCGATCTGTCGGAACTGCCGGAGATGCCCTCCTACCGCATCGCCATCGCCGATCAGGGGGGCGCCATCCTCTGGCAGGCGAGCGGCACCCCGGAACAGGGGCAGCTCACGGTTACGCTGCCACGGAAGCTGGCGCCCGGCCGCTACTGGGTGCGCCTGCTCGGCGGCGGCAACCTGCTGCGGGAATTCGGGTTGAAGGTCGAGTGACGGGATTGAGGCGGGACCGTCAGAAGACCCGGCGGCCTTTCAATCGCTCGACCGTGAACTTGGCCGTTTCCGCCACCGCCATGACGGCCATCACACCGGCCTGAACCGGATCACTGACAACCAGATCGGCGGCGTCCGGCACGCTCCCGGCCATGTTCAGGCTGATCACCAGCAGGCCCTGCTCGCGAACCTCACGCACGGCGCGCTCGATTTCCCCGCCCATGAGAGACCCGGCGAGGACCAGCGCCTTGGCTCGCGGCAGACGGGCAACCGCTCGCACCGCGTCGGCCAAGGGCTGCTCGCCCACTAGCGGAATCGTGTCGACCGAGATATGCTCGCCGCGAATGTTGTGGCGGTCGGCTTCCGAGATGGCGCCGATGGCCACCTGGCCCACCTGCGCGCCGCCCCCCATGATGATGATCCGCTTGCCGTAAACCTTCTCGAAGGTCTTCACTTCGACGGCCGAGCGCACCACCGGCAGCCGCTTCAGATCCTCGATCAGGGCCGCGCCCTCCCCGGGCAAATCCAGTTCGAAGGACACCCGCGCCTGGCTGCTCCCGCTCTCGACGATCTCCACCGAAGTGATATCCCCGCCATGTTCCGCGATGACGCCGGTGAGCTGATGAAGCACCCCGGGGCCCGGCGCGGCCCGCACGAAAATTCCGATCCTCTTCATCTACAACCCCAACTCCCGGCGCACGAGGTTCACGCCCGCAACCATGTTCTTCAACTTCTGTCTCGCCGCCCAGCGGGCCGTCTGGCTGAGGCCGCAGTCGGGCGCGAAAGAAAGACGCGCGGCCGGGGCGTATCTCAGGCACTGGCGGACGCGCGCCGCTACGTCTTCCGGCGTCTCAATATAGTAGCTCTTGACGTCGATCACGCCCACCGCCACCTCCATGCGTTCGGCGATCGGCCCGATCAACTCCAGTTCGGCGAACTCCCGGCTGGCCATCTCCAGATGGATCTCGTCCACCCGCAGGCCGAGAAACGCGGGAAACATCGGCGCGTAGCGGCGCGGGGCGACGGCGCGCGCCTTGTAATTGCCGAAGCAGAGATGAACCGACAGCCGGCACTTCCCATAGACCCGTTCGACGGTGCGGTTGAAAATGTCCACCAGGCGCGCCGGATCCTCGCGCCAGGCGTAGCAACTCATGGACGGTTCATCGACGGTGATCTCCCGGCAGCCCGCCTCGACCAGGGCATCGAGTTCGGCGCGCACGGCCGGCAGCAGTTCCTCGGTGAGGGCGTAGCGGTCCTTCCCGGCCGGCGGAACCAGCCGTCCGCTCAAGGTATACGGCCCCGGGACGCTGGCCTTCAAGACCGGACCGGCGGGCGCCAGCCGCCGCAACCGCTCAAACTCCGCCACCACCCCCAGACCGCGCGGCGCGAGCAATTCACCCACCACCTGGTGACGCCCCCGCTGATCGTGCGCCGGGGGGCCGAACCGGCGCGGCGGCGCCTGCTCCAGCGCGATCCCCTCCAAGTAGCCATAGAAGGAGAGGTTGAAATCCAGACGCGTCTGCTCACCGTCGGTAATCACGTCCAGTCCCGCCGCCACCTGGTCATGGATGGCCGCGATCACCGCGTCTTCCTGCAACTCGGCGCGGTCGGCTTCCCCGAACTGGTCCAGGTGCGAGGCGGCGAACTCAAGCCAGCCGGGAAACGGATAGCTGCCGATGACGGTGGTGCGGAGCGGGCGCCGGTTCATGGCCGTTTCGAGGATGCCTCGGAGCGAAGCCGCAGAATCAATCCCATGACCAGTTGCTCGATCTGGTCGCGCACCCGCTGATACAGTTCGATCGGACCGCCGTAAGGGTCCTCGACGTCCCAGTTGATCACCCGCGCGCCGTTGCGCACCCGCAGCGGCGCACCGCTCATGTTGACGATGACATCGCATTCGTCCGGGCGGGCGAACGGCAGATCCTTCGGGAACTGGCCGTCGAGGGAGATATTCCGGGCGCGCATCACGCTGTAGGTCAGATCCTGCACGATGGAGGCGGGGCTGAGCCCGGCGCTGCGGGCCTCGAGCACATCGGAACCATAGGCGCGGGCAAAGCCTTCCGCCATCTGGCTCCGGCAGGAGTTCCCGATGCACACAAAAAGAACGCGCTTCCTGACGTTCTGCCGACGGGCTTGACGCACCTCTAAATTTTAGCGAGAAACAACCGGTGGAGGCGATGATCCCGGGTCAGTTCGGGGTGGAAGGTGGCCGCCAGGTGAAGGCCCTGTTCGACCAGAACGGGATCGCCCAGATAGCGCGCCAGCACCCGCACGCCGGCGCCCGTCTCTCGAATGATCGGAGCGCGGATGAAGACCGCTTCCAGGCCGTCATCGCCACCGGCGCGTTCGCGCAGCCCGTCTTCAAGCGGGAGCCGCACCACCCGGCTGTCCAGTTGCCGCCCGTAGCCGTTGCGTTCGACCTCGATATCCATCAGGCCGAAGGATTCCTGCTCCGGGTGCGTGACGCGCGAAGCCAGCAGAATCGCGCCCGCGCAGGTGCCGAAGACAGGACGCCCGCGGCCGAAGCGCTGAAGCGGCTCGAAGAGGCCCTCGGCGTGGATCAGCCGGAGCATGGTGGTGCTCTCGCCGCCGGGAAGGATCAGGCCGCCGATTTGATCGAGCCCAGCGGCCGTGCGCACTTCCACGGCCCGGCCGCCGGCGGCCTCGACGGCCTTGCGGTGGGCTTCGAAATCGCCCTGGAGAGCCAGGATCCCTACCGTCTTCATCGCGGCCCGGACCCCGGCGCCTTACCAGCCGCGCGTCTGGAGCAATTCCGATTCGGCGAGTTTGGACACGTCCAGGCCCGGCATCGCCATGCCCAGTTCCTCGCTGGCTTCGAGCAACTTGGCCGGATCGTTGTAATAAGTCGCCGCCTTCACGATGGCGCGCGCCCGGGCCTCCGGGTCCTCGCTCTTGAAGATGCCCGAACCGACGAACACCGCCTCGGCGCCCAACTGCATCACCAGCGCGGCGTCGGCGGGGGTGGCAATGCCGCCGGCGGAAAAGTTCGGCACCGGAAGCTTTCCGTGGGCGGCGACGTACTCCACCAGTTCGAACGGCGCCTGGTGCCGCTTGGCCTCGGCCATCAGTTCTTCCTTGCCGAGCACGGTGAGTTGCTTCATCTCCTTCTGGATGGTGCGCATGTGCCGGACGGCTTCGACGATATTGCCCGAGCCCGCCTCGCCCTTGGTGCGGATCATGGCCGCGCCCTCGCCGATGCGCCGCAGCGCCTCACCCAGATTCCGCGCGCCGCACACGAACGGAACTTTGAAGGCGCGCTTGTCGATATGATGTTCCTCATCGGCCGGCGTCAGCACCTCGCTCTCGTCGATGTAATCCACCTCCAGCGCTTCAAGGATCCGCGCTTCCATGAAGTGCCCGATGCGCGCCTTGGCCATCACCGGGATGCTGACGGCCTGCATGATCTCGCGAATTTTGCGGATGGGCGCCATGCGCGCCACCCCGCCTTCCTTACGGATGTCGGCCGGCACCCGCTCCAGGGCCATCACCGCCGCCGCGCCGGCCTTCTCGGCGATCAGCGCCTGTTCGGCATTGGTCACGTCCATGATCACGCCGCCCTTGAGCATCTCCGCCAGGCCGGCCTTCAATCGAAACGCATCATCCAGAAACATTCCCGTTCTCTCCCGTTCCATGCCCCCGGATTCCGGAGGCGTACTGTCAAACCATCGCCGGCGCCGGATCGCTCCGGCGCGCCAGGCGCACCCGTTCGCACTCGGCGGAGAAGATCGCGCCCAGGATCCCGACCCCCTTCCGGATCAGCCCGGGATCCAGTCCCGCGAAGCTCAGCCGCAGCCCGCCCGTCTCCGGACGGGACACGGCGAAATACTTGCCCGGCAAATACGTCACGCCCTCGCGCTCGGCGCGCGGCAGCAGTTCACCCGCGTCGAGCGGTTCCGGCAGGCGGACCCACAGGTTCATGCCACCCTCCGGGCGGGTGTAGGCCGCTTCGCGCGGCAGGCAGCGCCGGCAGGCGTCGAGCACCGCGGCAAGCCGTTCGCGGCCGCTCGCCAGCACGCGCTGGTGATGGGCCTCCAGCCTTCCCGACTCGGCGAAACGCAGCAGCAGCGCCTGCGAAAGCTGGTCGGTGTGCAGGTCGGCCCACTGCTTGGCGTCCGCCAGGCGTTCCGCCACCGCCCGCGGCGCCGTCACCCACCCCACCCGCAAACCGGGGAACGCGATCTTCGAGAAGCTGCGCAGCAGGATCACGTCGCCGGTCTCATCCAGTTCCTTCAACGCCGGGAGCCGCTCGCCGGTGTAGCGCAAACCGCCGTAGATGTCGTTCTCCACCACCACCACGCCCGCCTGCCGGGCCAGTTTCAGGAGCGCGCGCCGGGAAGCCAGGGACAGGGTCACGCCGGTGGGGTTCTGGAAGTTCGGCGTCACAATGAGCAGCTTCGGCGCCTGCCGCGCCAGGGCGCGTTCGAAGGCGTCGATGAGCAGGCCGCCGGGGCCAAGCGGCAGACCCACCAGCTTCGCACCGGAGCGTTCAAGCAGCGTCCGCACGCCCGGATAGACCGGGTCCTCGAGGAGAACCGTATCCTCCGGAGTGGCGAAAAGCCGCAGCAGCAGGTCGAGCGCCTGCTGGCAGCCGCTGGTTACCACCACGTCGTCGCCCGCGCGGGCGGTTCCTTCGCGCCGGGCTTCTTCGAGCAGATAGCGCCGCAGCGGCGCGTACCCGGCCGGAGAACCAAGTTGCAGGATGGCCGGGGCGCCCGCCCCTCGCATCACCTCGTCGAAGGTGCGCGCGAACTCCTCCACAGGGAACAGGCTTTCGGCCGGGCGCGAGGTGGCGAAGCTGATGGCGGAATCCGGCGAAACCGGGGGAACCTCCGCCGCGCCGCCCAGTAATTCGTTCCAGGCGAGCCCGGAAGGCTTCGCTTGGCGGCCGCTTACGAAACTCCCGCGGCCCACCTGCCCTTCCACCAGGCCGTCGGCTTCCAGTAGCTCGTAGGCGGCTGAAACCGTGGTGCGGTTCAGGCCAAGCAGACCAGCCAACTCGCGGGTTGGAGGCAGGCGCTCTCCCCGCCCCAGCTCATCGGAATCGATCAAAGCCTTGATCTGACCGTAGAGCTGGCGATACAAGGGAATCCCCGCGCGCGGGTCAAGATGGATCCTTTCCACCATGCCAATGCAACTACGAACATACCATATTGGATGGTCTGCGGCAAGCCAAGTCTCAGGCTGACCGGAAGGCGGAGCCGCGCCCAGGACCAGGACCGGCGCCTCACAGCGGTGGATTCCGGGTTTGGCAACGTCAGGTGCGGCAAACGCCAGGACGCCTTGCTGAACACCGGGGGCCCAGGAGGCAGCCACCTGGCGGAGCTGGCTGATCACAACGCAATTCCGGCTGTGCCGGGTAACAGAGTGTGAAACCACGGAATTCGCCTGGCATCGCCGGCGGTTTGGGCCGGGCGGGCAGGCTGGTCGCGGTTGCCCGCCGCGCCGGACCGGAGGTTCTTGCCGGAGAGGTTCTGATAGAATTCCAAACAGCCATGCGGAAGCTGAGACTGGCGGCGTTCGCTGTCCTGGCATCCTTGCTGGCCGCCTCCTTTGCCTGGCCGGCCGCGCAGCGCAAGAAGCGCGAGGAAATCACTCAGACCCTGGAAATTCCCAAGGATCCCCCGCCGGCGGTTGCCGCCGAGACCTCCCGGCTTGCTTTCCACGTCTCGCAACTCACCGCCAGGGGGTTGCTGTCGCAGCAGTTGCGGGACTCCTTGCGGGATGTCGAACGGCAGGCCGCGGGTGGCGCCGTGGTTCGCCTGCGGGCCTTTGTGGCCGGTTCGGGCGACGTGCGCCGGGTGCAGTCGGTGGTCAGCGACTACTTCACGGACCGCCGCCGTCCGATTCCGGCGCTCACCGTGGTCCAGGTGGGCGGGTTGCCGCTGCCGGGCGCGCAGATCGTGCTGGAAGCCGTCTCGGTGGCCCGGCAGACGCGGAACCCCCACGGGTTGGCCTTCATTTCCGCGCAGCAGGCTTCGGTTGAAGGTCCGCTCGAACCGGTCGGCGCGCTGGCGCGGAAATCCATCGCGGAGCTGATGACGGCGGTCCAGGCGGCCGGCACCGGGGCGGACGACGTGCTGAGCGTCACCTGCCTGCTGACCACGCTGAGCGACGTGAACGACGTGCGGGGACAGGTCTACGCCGCGTTTCCCAAGGCGGCGGCGAACTCTGTTCAGACGCAGCGCGCCGCCTACCGGAGCGTCGCCGGGTGCGAAGCCGTGGCGAAGCTGAAGGCGCCGCCCGGGGGCGCCCTGGTGATGCTCAACCCGGAAGGACTGCCGCGCTCGCCCAACTACTCGCAAGTCGCCCTGGTGGGCGCCCCGAAGGTGATCCTCAGCGGCGCTCAACTGGGCTTCGGGACCCGGGAAGAGGATGTCCGGCTGGCCTTCCAGCGGCTCGAAAAAGCCGTCGAGCCGCTCGGCGGGGGCCTGCGCCGCGTGGCGATGGTGCGTCTCTATCCGGTGTCGGAGGCCATGGCGGGCGTGATCCGCAAGGTCCGCCCGGAGTTTGTGGACCCGGCCAGCCCCCCCGCCGCCACCCTGCTTCCCTTCGAAGGGCTGCCCTCGCTCGACGCCTCCTTCGCGCTTGACGTGGTGGCGGTGCCGTGAGTTCGAACCGCGATTGGGCGCGGTGGGGAATTCCCCTGGGGAACATCCTTGGGTTCGCGATGCGTGTCGCGGCCCTCGCGGCTGTCCAACAACCAGGCGCCCGGCGGCGGATCGCGGGCGGGGGCCGGGCCGGCCCTCGTTTCGCCGGCTCAATCAGTATTTAGCCTGAATTCCGAAGTTTGAGCTGGTGTCCGCCCGTAGGGATCTGAGACAACAGATGGATGGAACGAAACATCCCGGACAAACCAGTCCTGCGCGAGATCCGTGCCCTGCTCTCCGATGAGCGAGTGATTCTACGCGAGACCCAGCGCGCCGTAACCCCCTTTGGCGGAGTGGCGGTTTTCCTCTCCTTCCTCGGCAAGATCGGCCTGGTTGGGAAGCTCCGTCAGCATATGCCGATCCTGTGCAAGTCGCCGAACCACATCGATCCCACCGCGACCTTCACGGCGTTTCTGATGGCGGTGCTGGTGGGCGCCCGTCGCTTCGCCCACGCTGGTCTGCTGCGCGGCGACCGAGCCTTGCATGCGTTGTTGGGCCTGGAGCGGTTTCCCACCGACGACACCATCCGCAACCTGTTTCGAAAGTTCGGCATGGGTCAGGTCCAGCGCCTGTTCGAGCCGCTGGCCGAATGGCAGATGCAACGCTTGCCGCAGCGCACCGAGGGCTACACCCTGGACTTGGATTCGACGGTCTTCGAGCGCTACGGAAAACAGGAGGGCTCGCTCAAAGGGCACAACCCCCGCAAGCACGGACGGCCCAGCCATCATCCCCTGCTGGCCGTGCTGTGCGAAGCCCACTTCCTCCTCCACGGCTGGCTGCGCAGTGGCAACTGCGGGACCAGCCGCGGCGTGGAGGAGTTTCTCAAAGAAGCTCTGGCGCTGTGGGGACAGCGCCAGACCATTCGTCTGCTCCGCGCGGACTCAGGCTTCTTTGAAGACCGGCTGCTAAGCTTCTTAGAACAGCGCCGTCTGCCTTACATTGTAGTGGCCCGGCTCACTGCATGGGTGAAGCGGGCCGCCCAGCGCGTGGAGCAGTGGACTACCTTGGATGAGAACTTCGCCGTGGGTGAGTTTCGGCTGAAGCTGTACGGCTGGCAGGTCGAGCGGCGCTTTGTGGTGGTTCGCGAGCGCGTGCGCGAGGATCGCGACAGTGTGGGCCGCAAGCTGATCGACGTGCCGGGCTACACCTTCCGCGTTTTCGTGACCAGTGCTGCCCACACCGCCGAGCAGGTCTGGCGCGACTACAACCGCCGGGCCGACGTGGAGAACCGCATCGCCGAGTTGAAGCACGACCTGGGTGCGGACGGCTTCTGTCTGAAGCCGTTCTTCGCCACCGAGGCGGCCTTCCGCGCCATCCTGTTGCTGTTCAATCTGCTGGCCGAGTTTCAGCGGGCAGCCGGTTTGCCCGGCTACCGCGAGCCGGCGACGATCCGGACCCAGGTGCTGAGCTGCGGCGCCATCCTGGGCCGAGCGGGTCGTCGAGTGGTGCTGCACTTGTCGCAGAGTTGGGGCGGCCTGAAAACGAGGATCCCCTTGCTGGACAGCATCTTGAACTGGCAGATTCCAACTTCGCCGAAGTTGGATTCCGGGTGGGTGACCTGAGCCCCGACCGAAAGCCAGAAGGTGGTTCCCAGCCCACACAGAGGAGGTGAATCAGCGCTCAACTTCGGAATTCAGGCTCAGAAGTTCTGCAAAAACGACGATGGGGCATGATGTTCCTGATCACCAAGAGTTTCGATCTGCGCTACCGCCTGGTCCAGAC
>CAKZVG010000154.1 GCA_937921835.1 uncultured Bryobacteraceae bacterium
AGGACCGCGAGCCGTGGCTCGAGCTGGCGCGTGTCCGGGAGCAGATCCGTGAAGATCGGTTCCGGAGCTCCATGTCCGAGGGGCTGGCCGCTCTAGACCGGAACGACTACGGCGCGGCGCGCGAGTCCTTCCGGCGCGCCGGACTGGCCTTGCCCGGGGAGATGGTCGAACGGGTGATAGCGGCCAGCGCGCCGGGGGGGCCCTTTCAGACGCCGATGATGGTTCCCATCGAGACGCCCTTGACCTTTTCCGGATTCCATGAGAGCGTGCTGCGCGAGTTCGGCCCGCTCTTCCGCCAGCTTGGCCTCACGCCGGTGCAAGGCGGCGCCAGCGGCGCCCTCGACAGTCCCAAGCCAGCGCCGGGATGGCGCACCAGCCTCCAGCCGGGCGACGCGGTGGCGGGCGTGCTGGTGTCGGGCGACATGAGCATCAGCGGGCTCGGGACGGTCACGTACAACGACGGCAAGCGGGTGCTGGCCTTCGGCCATCCTTTCTTCAATCTCGGCCCGGTGGACCTGCCGATGAGCAAGGCCGAGGTGTTGATGGTGCTCTCCTCGCAGTTCCAGCCCAACAAGTTCGCCAACGCGACCGAAATCGTCGGCGCGTTGCGGCAGGACCGGCACAGCGGCATTCTGGGCCTCCTCGGCGAGGAGGCGAAGATGGTGCCGGTGAGCGTGAAGGTTCGCTCCTTCGCCGAAAACAACGCCGTCCTCAAGGAAAAGGATCTCCGCTTCAACGTCTGCGTGCAGCAGAAGTGGACGCCCTACCTGATGATGGTGACGCTGTTCAACTCGATCTCGGGCTTGAACGATTTCGCCGACGAGGCGACCTACCGGCTGAGCGGCACGGTGGAATTGGACGGGCATCCGCGCCTGTCGCTGAGCACCATGGCGGCGCCGGGCGAATTGCCGGTTCCCGCTCCCATGCTGCTGGCTGGATGGTGGGGAGACAAATTCAACAAGTTGTTCCTGAACGCGGTGAATACACCCAAGCTGAAGCGCGTTGACGTCACGCTCGACCTGCTGCCGCAGCGCCGCGTCGCCACCATCGAGAACGCCTGGACGGCGGTCAGCGAGGTGGAAGCCGGCGGCGAGATCCCGCTCAAGGTGTTCCTGCGTCCCTACCGCGGCGAACGAATCGAGCGCGAGATTGTGTTGAAGGTCCCCGCCGGGCTTCCCAAGGGCGAGCACCGCGTGCTGCTGAGCGACGCCGACACGCTGAACCGGATGCAGAACGCGGCGGGCGCCATGAACCGCTACCTGGACATCCGCGAGACCGTGTCGCTGATCAACCGGGAACTCAGCAACGACCGGCTCTACGCCTCGCTCATCGAAGCCCGGCCGACGCTCTACTCCGACGACAAGACCCTGCCCAGCCTGCCCGTTTCGGTGCTGAACGTGATGCAGTCGGGACGGAGCGGAAAGCGCACCTTCCTCACCTCCGCCGAAAGCGTGGTCCAGCAGACATCCATCCCCTTCGACCTGATCGTCAGCGGAAGTTACTCCGTGCAGGTGACGGTGAAGTAAGAAAGCGGAAACGTTCTTCATGAAAAAGTGGCTCATTCTTGCGTCCGCGTGGGCGGCGCTGGCAGGCGCGGCGCGCGCCGTCGAGACGAAGTTCTGGGTTCAGGATTCCCGGCAGGATTACGAGAAGGCGGTCATCAAGCGGCTCTCGGTGCGCGGTGACGGGCGGATCACGCTCGCCCCGGCGTTTGAAGAACTGTACGACTCGTCGACCCAATACCTGTGGGCGGTGGCGCAGGACTCCAAGGGCGTGCTCTATGCCGGCGGCGGCAGTCCCAACTCCTCCACCGCCGCGCTGATCGCCGTCGGCCCGGACGGCAAGAGCCGGGTGGCGGCGGAGCTTCCGGGCATGCAGATCCAGGCCATCGCCATCGCCCGCGGCGACCGGGTTTACGCCGCCACGTCGCCGGACGGCAAGGTGTACCGCATCGGCCCGGACGGAAAGCACGACGTCCTCTACGATCCCAAGTCAAAGTACATCTGGGCGATGGTTTTCAATCCCGCGGGCGACCTCTTCATCGCCACCGGCGACCAGGGCGAAGTGCACCGCGTTCGTCCCTCGGGCGAAGGCGGGGTGTTCTTCCGCACCGAAGAGACGCACGCGCGATCGCTGGCCCTGGACGCTCACGGGAACCTGATCGTGGGAACGGAACCGGGCGGGCTGGTTCTGCGGGTGTCGGCGGCGGGCGAGGGCTTCGTCCTTTACCAGTCGCCCAAGCGCGAAGTGACCGCCGTGGCGGCCGCCAAGGACGGCTCGATCTACGCCGCCGCGGCGGGTGTCAAGCAGCCCGGTGCGCTGCCGCCCGCGGCGCCACCGGCGCCGGCGCCCGCCCCTGCCCCCCAGCCCTCGGCGGCCGCGGTGGGCGGCCAGCGCGCTCAGCCCGTGCCGGCGCCCGCTCCCACGCTCGCTCCGCCGCCGTTGCCTGCGGCCGGCGGGTCGGAGGTCTATCGCATCGATGCGGAAGGCTATGCGCGCAAGGTGTGGAGCGATCCTCGTGAGGTGGCCTACGCCATTGGCTTCGACCCGGAAGGCCGGGCGCTGATCGGCACCGGCAACGAGGGGAACGTCCACCGCATCGATTCCGACACCGTCTCGACGCTGCTTTTGAAGGCGGCCCCATCGCAAGTCACCGCTTTCGCTTCCGGAAAGCGTGGTGAGTTATACGCGGTCACGGGCAACGTGGGTAAGTTGTACCGCATCGGACCGGGGCTGGAGAAAGAGGGCTATCTTGAGAGCGACATCCTCGACGCGGGATCGTTTTCCTACTGGGGCCGCCTGTCGTTCAAGGGTGATGCCCGTGGCGGCAGCCTCGCGATCGAAACCCGCAGCGGGAACCTGGACCGCCCGCGCAAGAACTGGAGCCCGTGGTCGAAGCTGGCGCCGGGGGTGGACGGGGGGCGGATCCAGTCGCCTCCGGCGCGCTTTCTGCAATGGAAGGCGACCCTGTCGGCGGCGCCGGACGGGCAGTCGCCGTCGCTCGGCGGCATCGAGGCCGCCTATCTGGCCAAGAACGTCGCGCCAGTCATCCGGGAGATCGAATCCACTCCCGCCAACTATCGCTTTCCCGCCCCTTCCTTGAGCTTGACGCCATCGCAAACGCTCAGCCTCCCGCCGCTCGGCGGAAGCAGCCGGCGCGGCCAATCCCCCTCGCTCAGCGTCACCGGAGGACCGCAGACGCTGAATTACGCCAAGGGTTATATCGGCGCGCGCTGGCTGGCGTCGGACGAGAACGGTGACACGCTGACTTACAAGGTCGAGATACGCGGAACCGGTGAGACGCAGTGGAGGCTGATCGAGGAGAAAGTAAGCACCCAGCACCTGAGCTGGGATTCGACGGCCTATCCGGACGGCGAATACCGGCTCCGGGTGACGGCCTCGGATGCCCCTTCCAACGCCGCCGGTGAAGCGCTGACGGCGCAAATCGAGAGCGAGCCGTTTCTTATCGACAACACGCCGCCGGTGATTGCCGGCCTCTCGGGCAGGCGTTCCGGCGGCAAGCTGGTGGTTGAGTGGAAGGCCGCCGACGCGCTGAACATCATCGAGAAGGCTGAATACTCGTTGAACGGCGGCCCCTGGCTGCCCGTGCCGCCGCTCTCAAAGCTGTCGGATTGGCGCGAACTCGAGTACTCCCTGACGCTTGACGGCGCTCCGGGCGAGCAGGTGGTGGCGGTCCGGGTGGCCGACTGGTACGGCAATCAGCGGGTCGGGCAGACGGTCATCAAATAAGCTTTCAACGCGAGACGGCAAGCGGCATAATGTTGCCATGACCCGCACGATCCGTCACCTTCTGACGTTTGGCGCGCTGGCGGTGGCGTTGGCGGCGGGCTTGCTGGTTCCGCTGCGCACGCAGCCGCAAGCAGCCGCCGAGCCCGTTGATCCGGCGTCGATGAAGATCGAATTCCGCCCCGGCGCCTACTTCCCGCCGGGCTTCCCGCTGCACGGAAAGGTGCGCCTGCTGACCTCGCCCATCGTCGAGATGGGCAAGCGCGAACGCATCCGCATCGAGTACACCGTGGGTGACATGCCGCTTGAAGCGGGAATGGCGCTCGAGGTCTGGAAGCATTTCACCAGCGACGTTGAGGAATTCCAGGTGGCGGACGCTTCCTCGCCCGCCTGGTTCCGCGCCGAACTGAGCGACCCGTCCATCCAGACCGAACACTTGACCTACACCAACTGGCAGCAGCGCGACACGCCGAGCGTCTTCCCTTACCGCCGCGCCGCCGCGGTGCGCATCAAGAGCGGCAGGCTACTGGAAGGCGGGCGGGTGTGGCTCGACCTGGGAGGCGAGCAGGGCGTGCGCATGCAGCACTACGCCGAGGACCTGTTCAACTTCCGCCTGGTGATTACCCGCGGCGGCAAGGTGGCGGGCTACGGCGGCGACGCCATCCTGCAAGTTACCGGCGGCCCGCTGCGCAAACTGCGCGCGCAAGCGCCCTCCGTCGTCAAGGCGGGCGAGGCGTTTCCGGTGGAGGTGCTGGCGCAGGACGAGTGGGGATCGCTGGCCAAGGACCACCAGGGGCTGGAGCTTCAAATCGAGGGAGGCGGCGCGGCCGGCGGCACGTTCCGCTACGACCCCGGCCTGATGCTCTACGTGGCGCGCGACGTGCGCCTCCCGTCGCCGGGCGCGCGGCGTCTCACCATCCGCACGCGCGACGGCCGCTACCGCACGGTCAGCAATCCCATCTGGGTCCGCCAAGACCCACGCGAGTTCGTCTACTTCGGCGACGTGCACCAGCACACCTACCTGCACGACGGACGGGGCGTCGCCGAGGAGCTTTATCTCTATGCGCGGCGGGTGGGGCTGCTCGATTTCGGCGCCGTCTCCCCGCATCACATGCCCATGAGCGTCACCGGTCCGTCCTTCTACCTGGAAGGCAAGCAGTTCCCCAGCGAGAACTGGCCGGCTATCATGCGGGCCACCAAGCTGTTTAACGGCTGGCGCGGCTTCGTCTCGATCCTGGGCTACGAATACAGCGTCGGCACCGACAAGGGCGGGCACCACAACATCTATTACAACGCCGACGAGGCGCCCACCACCATGCAACTCGATTCGCTCGATCCCATGGCGCCCATCGCCAAGATGCTCAAAACGCTTCAACTCGTCCAGAAACCGGTGCTGGTGATTCCGCACATCGGCGGCGGACCGCCGGACTGGAGCCATCCCACCGACCCGAGAATGGAGCGGCTGTTTGAGATCGCCAGCGTGCACGGCGTCTTCGAGGAGTCCTGGCAGAAGCACCTCGAGGCCGGGCTGCGGCTCGCCGCCAGCGCGGCCGGCGACACGCACACGGTGGCCATGGGCAACGCCTACCCGGGCCTCATCTACACCATGACCAACGCGCTGACCGGGGTCTACGCGAAAGGCAAGAACCGCGACGCCATCTGGAACGGCATGTATGACCGCCGCACTTTCGGCGTCACCCTGAACGAGCGCATCCTGCTCGACTTCCGCGTGAACGGCGAGCCGATGGGCGGCGAAGTCGCGGCCGCGCCGCGCGGGCCGGTGAAAGTGTCGGCGGAGGTTTCCTGCACCGCGCCCGTCCTGCGGGTGGACCTGGTCAAGAACAACGCCGTCATCCACTCGGTGTTTCCGTCGCGGCGGCGCCAGAGCAACCTGGTGCGCGTGATCTGG